>JASHUK010000099.1 GCA_030040055.1 Nitrososphaerales archaeon
ACCGCGCGGTGAATACGTCCCTGCTCCTTGCACACACCGCCCGTCGCTTCACCCGAGTTGGGTTTAGGCGAGGCCGGCTCAAATTGGGCCGATCGAACCTAAGTTCGGCAAGGGGGGAGAAGTCGTAACAAGGTGGCTGTAGGGGAACCTGCAGCCGGATCACCTCCTTAGAAACGAACTCGGGGTGTACGACCACGCACTGCAACGAGGTGTATCTATGTAAGGCACGGCCTATGAAAGATGCAACGTCTGGTCAGACGATCAGATGTGAAGGGCCAGCGGGCTACCTGTTCGGTGTCCCGCGATTAAGCCGTGTATAGGGTTCGCGCAAGCATCCGCCGGGATGTTAAACTCATCCAATATGCACCGACGCCGTATGGTGGATGACTTGGCTTGGGTGGCGACGAAGGACGTGGCAAGCTGCGAAAAGCCCCGGGGAGGAGCATGCAGCCGTTGATCCGGGGGTCTCCGAATGGGGTAAAACCCACCGGGATTGTCGCAAGACGTCTCGGTGATCCGAAAGGATCGCGAACGCTGGGGAAGGAAACATCTGAGTACCAGCAGGAAGAGAAATCAATTGAGATCCCGTTACTAGCGGCGAGCGAAAACGGGAGAGCCCAAACCGAATCCCCCTCCGTAAGGCGGGGGAGATGTGGGGTTAGCCTTCAGCGTGCGCAGCCCTGGGACCGAGGGGCCGAACTTGCCTGGAAAGGCAGGGAACATAGTGTGATACCCACGTAGGCTTCTCGGGAACGAGGCTGTGCTGAGGGCAGAGTACCTGGCCTTGGCAGTGGCTAGGGAAGACGGGGGAAAGCAGCCCCCAAGGCTAAACACTACCCAAGACCGATAGAAAACTAGTACCGCGAGGGAAAGTTGCAAAGTGCCCCGAAAGGGGCGTGAAAAGAGCCTGAAACCATACGGTTACAGACGTGCGCGGCATGGAAGGACCACGATCCCCGGGCGAGTCCCGCAAGGGGCTCAACGGGGGGTAAGTAGTCCGGTGTCGCGCATTCCGTCTAGAAACACGGGCCAGGGAGTTAGCTGTCATGGCGAGCCTAAGGGTTAGAAGCCCGGAGGCGAAGCGAAAGCGATTCTCCGCAAAGCCGCAAGGCTCCAGGGAGGAGGTGTGAAAGCGCCTTTCAGTCATGGCGGTTTAGACTAGAAACCGAGTGATCGTGCCCTCGACAAGGCGAAGCCGGGCGAAAGCCTGGTGGAGGCCTGAAAGGGTCTTAACGTGCAACTTAGTCCCCTGATCGGGGGCAAGGGGCCAAAAGCCTATCTAACTCGGTGATTGCTAGTTCCCACCGAAGCGGATCCCAGTCCTGTCTCCGTGGATGTAGCCGACGCTGTAGAGCACTGATGAAGAAACAAGGATTCGAAAGGGTCCACTTCTTTTTCAAACTCCGAATGTGTCGGCGCAAGAGAAGCGGGGAAGCGGGTTTATGTGGGGTAAGCCTCATAACCGAGAGGGGATTAACCCAGACTGGAGTTAAGGCCCCCAAATACAGGCTAAGTGTCAAGCTAAAGGGAGTCTATGAGCTCAGACAGCAGGGAGGTAGGCTTAGAAGCAGCCACCCTTCAAAGATAGCGTAACAGCTCACCTGCCGAGCTTGTGGGCCCCGAAAATGGACGGGGCTAAAGCCTGTTGCCGATACTCCGGACAGCCGTTCTGAGAACGGCTTGTGGTAGGTGGGCGTAGAGATTGGGCGGAAGCCGGGCCGTGAGGTCCGGTGGACCGATTTCTAGTGCAGATCCTGGTAGTAGTAGCAGCATAGTCGGGTGAGAATCCTGACCGCCGAAAGGGCACGGGTTCCCTGGCAATGCGTCGTCAGCCAGGGGTTAGCCGATCCTAAGTGTATCCTCAACAGGGAGACACGAACCAGGGAAACTGGTTAAAATTCCAGTGCCTTTGACGCATCAATGGGCCGCAAGGCCCGGCATCAGCTCCGGCGCTTCGAGACACGGCGTGCAGAGTTTATCGCTCTGTCTAATCCAACAAGCTGCGGGGAGTGTCGTAATGACGAGAACTGCAGCGAGTAGAGAATGGCCGCCCGTTGGGGCGGTTCGCCCGATTCCCGGAGACCATGAAAACGGAGCAGGAAGGAAGCGTCAAAGATCGTACCCAGATCCGACACCGGTGCCCCTAGGTGAGAAGCCTAAGGCGTGTCGGGGAACTGTAGGTAAGGGAACTCGGCAAAATAGCGGCGTACGTTAGCTAGAAGCCGTGCCTGCGTTCTTCGTGAGGAACGGGGTTCGCAGGTTGCAATAACAAGGGGGTCCCGACTGTTTACTAAAAACACAGTAAGCCGCAAGTCCGAAAGGATGTGTACGGCTTATGAATCCTGGCCAGTGCAGGTACCTAAAACTCGGGTTCAACCGAGCTAAGGGCCTGTAAACGCCGGGAGTAACTCTGACTCTCTTAAGGTAGCCAAATGCCTTGTCGGGTGAGTTCCGACGTGCATGAATGGACCAACGAGGGCCCTACTGTCCCTATCTACGACCCGGCGAACCTACGTAAGGTGGACGAACAGTCCATCAACTTCCATCGGGGAGAGAAGTCCCTGTGGAGCTTTACTGCAGCTTGTTGCTGCGATGCGGTTGCGGTTGCAGAGTGTAGCTGGGAGCCTTCGAAGCGCCGCCTTCGGGTGGCGTGGAGGCGACAATGTAACACCAGCCTTTCACGACTGCGTCGCTAACTCCTACGGGAGGACAACGGCAGGTGGGCAGTTCGGCTGGGGCGGCACCCTCTTGAAAAGATATCGAGAGGGCCCTAAGGTCGGCTCATCTGGGTCAGAACTCCAGAGTTGACGGCAAGGCGAAAAGCCGGCCTGACAGGAAGTTTAAACGCAGAACTTTCTGCCACGAAAGTGTGGCCTAGCGATCCTCCAAGTCCTCACTGTTGGGGGCTGGAGGTGACAGAAAAGTTACCCCAGGGGTAACAGGCTCGTCGCGGGCGAGAGCTCCAATCGACCCCGCGGTTTGGTACCTTCAGCGCCGCAAGGCGCTCGGGGCACGAACGCGGTAACGCGATTCGAAGCATCGGCTTATAACGGCGAACTCCTACTCTCGGAAGGGAACACCGAAGGATTCCCGAGAAAGGACAACGCCGTGGGAAGTCT
>JASHUK010000100.1 GCA_030040055.1 Nitrososphaerales archaeon
GCGAACGGGTCGGCCAGGCCTCCTGCCGAGGCGTAGACCTGGTAGAGGGCGACTATCAACCCGAAGAAGGCGCACGACGCCGTCCAGGCCCAGGTCAGCGAGTGGGACGGCCTGAAGAACAGGAGCCCCCCTCCGACGAACGACGCCAGCGCGGGCCACAGGATGAAGAGCGAGCCTTCGTCGTAGGTGACCGCCAGCCAGCAGGCCCCCGCCACCACGAACAGATAGGCGGCGTAGGAACGCAGGAGGTCTGACGCACCCATCTCGGCAGGCGCTCCTTGGAGGCGATATAAATTGTGCTGGCTGAAAGAGGGCCGGCCCTGAGTGGACCCGCAGACGGAAGAAGGCCCAGGGGGGCGTCTCGCCCCACGGTAGCCTTAATTGGCGAACAGACCGGCTGCCTAGGCTCGTTCGATGATGGCGCAGACAGAGTCCGGGCTGGCGAGGAAGCTCGCCGAGCTGACCGAGCCGGTCTCCGAGATGGAGATGGGGCTGCTGGCCTCGGCTTCGTACGACGGCGACAGGAGGCTCGCCGTGCTGAAGTTCTACGACCCGAAGGCCGGCAGGTTCTGGCTGTGGCACGACAACACGGGGCACAGGCCATATTGCTACACGCGCCTGCCGAGGGAGGAGCTCGGAGTAGTCGCCGCCAGGCAGGACGTCAGGATCGAGGACGTGGAGAGGTTGGACCTTCTCAGCGACTCGAAGGTCGTGGTCAGGAAGATCGTCGCCCCCGACCCGCTCACCATCGGCGGCGGTAACAACAGCATCAGGGACCAGATCAAGGCGTGGGAGGCCGACATCAAGTACTACGAGAACTACGTCTACGACAAGCAGCTGAGGATGGGGACGTACTACAGGGTCGCCGGTGGGGAGGTCTCTCCCGTCCCCCACGAGGTCCCGGAGAGCGTGGCCCGGTCCCTTGAGCGCCTGCTGAAGAAGAACCAGCCGGAGTTCGCCCCGTTCCTGCGTGAGTGGGCCGAGCTCCTGGGCGAGCCCCTTTGCGACTTCAGGCGGGCCGCCCTCGACATCGAGGTGGCCAACGAGGCCGGGCGGCTCCCCGACGCCGAGGACCCCCAGCAGCCGGTGATAGCCGTCTCCTTCCACTCGGCGTCGGAACGGGCCGTCTATCTCCTGAAGGCCGGGAAGCCCACCGAGGGCCTGGAGGGGCAGGGGTACGCCTACGAGGTCTTCGAGGACGAGGCTGCCCTCCTGAGGGCGGTCATGTCGAAGATCATGGACTACCCCGTGATCGTGACGTTCAACGGGGACGACTTCGACCTCAGGTACCTGAAGCACAGGGCGGAGAGGCTCGGGGTCGCCGAGGAGGAGGACCCGATCCAGCTCGAGAGGGTCGCCGCATCCCTGAAGCACGGGATCCACGTCGACCTGTACCAGTTCTTCAGGAACCGGTCGATACAGGTCTACGCGTTCAGCAACAGGTACACCGAGCACACGCTCAACGGGATATCCGAGGCGCTCCTCGACGACTCCAAGGTGGAGTTCGAGGGGGAGATCGGAGACCTCCCGCTGGCCGAGCTGGCGGGCTACTGCCTCAACGACGCCAGGCTCACCTACGGGCTCACCTCCTACGGGGAGGGCGTGGTGATGAAGCTCCTCCTCGTGATATCGAGGATCGGGAAGATGCCGATGAACGACGTCTCGAGGCTCGGGGTCTCCAACTGGATACGGAGCATGCTCTTCTACGAGCACCGCAAGCAGGGGGCCCTCATACCCAGGCCCGACGAGCTGGCGGACAAGGGGGGCGCGTCGTCGCAGGCCGTGATCAAGGGGAAGAAGTACAAGGGGGGGCTGGTGATCGAGCCGAAGCCCGGGGTCTTCTTCGACGTGTCGGTCCTGGACTTCGCGAGCCTCTACCCGAGCCTGATCAAGGTGTACAACCTGTCGTACGAGACCGTAGACTGCGGGCATCCGGAGTGCAGGCAGAACCTGGTCCCCGACACGGCCACCTGGGTGTGCACGAAGCGGAAGGGGGTCATCAGCCTGGTGACCGGGTCCCTGAGGGACCTGAGGGTCGGGCACTACAAGCCGCTGACCAAGGACCCGTCAGTCTCCGGGGCCGACAGGGAGCTCTATTCGGTCGTCACCCAGGGCCTGAAGGTCTTCCTGAACGCCAGCTACGGGGTCCTCGGGTTCGAGACCTTCGCGTTCTACTGCCTCCCGGTCGCCGACGCGACCGCGGCGCTCGGCCGGTACGCGATCACGAAGACCATTGAGAAGTGCGGCGAGCTCGGGATCAACGTGCTCTATTCCGACACCGACTCGCTCTTCCTGCAGAACCCCTCGAAGGAGCAGATCTCGACTGTCACGGCCTGGGCGGACGACGAGCTGGGGGTGGAGCTCGACCTAGACAAGGTCTACCGGTACGTCGCCTTCAGCAGCAGGAAGAAGAACTACTTCGGGGTCCTCCCCGACGGGACAGCGGACATCAGGGGGCTGACGGGCAAGAAGAGCCAGACCCCGGACTACCTCAAGCGGACATTCTACGACGCGCTGGGCATTCTGAGCTCGGTGCGGAGCGCCGACGACTTCGAGAGGGCGCGGTCCGACACGAGGAGGCTCCTGACGGAGATGATTGCCAACCTGAAGGGGAGGAAGGTGCCCGTGGCCGACCTGGCCTTCAACGTCATGATGGGGAAGCCTACCGGGCGCTACAGCGGGACCACGCCGCAGCACGTCAGGGCCGCCATGCTCCTCGAAGAGAAGGGGAAGCAGATCAAGGCGGGGGACATAATCGCGTACGTGAAGACGAAGAACCCCCCCTACGTGAAGCCGGCGGAGCAAGCGAGGGTCGAGGAGATCGACGCCGACAAGTACATCGAGTACGCCCACTCCATGTTCGACCAGATGCTCGACGCCCTGGACTTCAGTTTCGACGAGATGATGGGGGGGACGACCCTGGACCTCTTCTGGTCCGCCTAGGCGGCAGTGCGCCCTTCCACTGGGGGGTCGGACTCTGCAGGACCACGCCGACCCGCCGGAACTGGCCCCGAGTCGTCGCCGGGGTCCTTCCTTCCCTTGCCAGAGCCCCAGGAGAAGAGGGACAGAACCGCTCCGGCCGCCACCAGCGCGCTCCCAGCCAGGACCAAGTCTAGGGGAGTCCCCGACTCGTTGACGTTCACCTGGAGCGACTGCACCCCCGCCGTGCTGTTGGCGACCTCGACTAGGTAGTAGCCCCTTGCCGGGACCGAGAATTCGACCGACTCCTTCGGGTAGACTGTGATGTTCACGATGGGAGGCGCCAGATTGGCGTTCTCGTAATAGGGGGACACCAGCAGGGTCGCCGTCCCGTTGAAGGAGCCGAGCGTTATGGTCACCTCGACAGGCAGGAAGAAGTACATGTTGCCGAGGCCGACGTCGGCGTTGCCGTACAGACTGGCGGGGGGCAGCAGCAGGGAAGAGGCGAGCAGCGCAAGCCCTACCGACGCCACCAGCGGCCCTGATCTCTCCCCGACTCTCATTCCAGGTCCATCCTGTTGAACCTCACGAGGGCGGCCAGCAGGAGTACGGCCCCGCCGACGAGCCTGTAGGCGACTCCGAGCAGGAGCTGCGCGTTGGCGGCGTACTCCGCCAGCTCAACGCGGTTTCCTGACTGGAACAGCGCGAAGAACAGGTACTGGGAGACCCGGTTTACGATGGAGTAGTCCCCTGAGCCGAGCTGGAGGTACCCGGCCCAGGTGGGGAGCGATATCCGATAGAAGCTGATCCCGATGATGGTGATGGCCAGGAAGACCAGAAGCGAGACTGCAGTGGACTTCGACGCAAAGGAGAGGAAGGCTATCAGCGAACACAGGAAGAAGAGCAGCATCATCTGCTCAGCCACCGCGACCCCCCAGGTGACTAAGGGCGCCGTGCCGAGGGCAGACGAATACACTTCAGGGCTGAAGTAGTATTCCATGAAGACCACAAGGACCGCGACGTCGGCAAGGAAGACCAGTAGCAGCGTCAGCAGGTAGAGCGAAAAGAACTTCCTGAGAAGGAAGCGGATCCTGGACGAGCCGGAGGCGACCATTTCTCTCACCAGTTCCCCCTTGTCGAGCGCGATTGAGAAGGCCTTGACGCCGCCTATCCCTGAGAGGATCACTATCATGTAGATCATGTCCCAGGTCACGTTCTGGGACCTCGCCAACACGTTCCCCGCATCCACTTGGTTGAAGGTGATTGCCAGGTAGACGAGCAGGAAGACGGCAATCTCGGGCAACGGAAACGCCAGGTCGTGCTGGAAGGTCCAGCGGAGGGTCTCCCGGAGGCTACCCGTGTGGCTCCTCCCTCCTTAGCAGGTCCGCGTATAGCCTGTCCGCCGAGAGTGGAATCCGCCGAAGGCCTGAGACCCTCACTCCGGTCGCACGGCCCAGGGCCTCGGAAGAGGACAGCGCCCCTCCCTGGGAGTCCGTCGCGGTGAACCTCACTCGGTCCCCGACTAGCTCTGCGCTCACGCCTACGCCCGTCTCCAACACCCTCGATGCGAGGGCACGTGGCTCCCCCGTCGAAGCCTCAAACTCGTCGGACGCGACCGCCAGGGAGGATAGCATCCCGGTCCTCAGGAACCTTCCGTTGGCCATCACCCCAATCCAGTCGACCAGGTCTTCGAACTCGGTCGGGACGTGGGAGGCTACGACTAGCGTCGTCCCCTGCTCAACGAGCTCGCTGGCTATGCCTGCCAGTTGCCTCCGGCCGTTCGCGTCCATGTTCGAGGTCGGCTCGTCCCAGAAGACCAGCTTCGGCCTGCCGAGCAGAGACGCCGCGACCGCGACCTTCTGCATCATCCCGCTCGAGCAGTCGCCTATCTTCTTGTCCAGGTAGGAGTCCATCCCGAGCCTGCTGGACAAGGTAGCCGCCTCGGACCTGTCCAGTCGTGACCCTCGCGAACCCGCGGACCAGGCGAAGAAGTCTCTTACGGTGAATGTGCCGGGGAGCCCCAGTTTGTCGCCGACGAGCCCAGAACCGGCCATGACCCGCCGGGTCCCTGCGCGCCACTCGCCACGACGCGAGGCGTCATACCTCTTCCCTTCGACCTCAAGCCAGCCTTCGTCAGGATATGTCAGCCCGGCGAGGCACGAGATCAGGGTGGTCTTGCCCGACCCATTCGGACCGAGTAGCATGCAGACCTTTCCTTCCAGGCTTGCGCTCACGCGCGCGAGTGCGGGGGTCGCGCCGAAACGCTTCGACATGCCGCCGAAGGACACCCTCAAGGCGGGCCCGCCACCCCTGACGTGATTTCTTCGGTAAGCGAGCCGAGGTGAGGACTCCCGCTCGACGGCTCCTGCACTAGTTCGGAGGGGGCCACGATCTTTGCTTTCAGGGGAAATGCGACATAAAGGCGTTCCCCCTTCCCGTTTACTGTGACGAGGGAGCCTTGGGCGACGCTACGCCTAGGGCTCGAGCTTCTTCTCCAGCCTCTCCTTCGCCGTCAGGTTGACTATCGGGCCGGACGACAGGTTGCTGTTCCCGATGATGGTTATCGCCCCGTCGTCCCGTCTTATCCAAGTCGTCCTCAGGGACAGCTTGATCACTTCGCCCTTGACCGACGAGAACTCGATCCTGTCCCCGAGCCTCACCACACCGTCGCGGAAGAGGAGGACGCCCGCTATGACGTTGGAGAGCGTCGTCTGCAGTGCGAGGCTGACGGCGAGGCCGGCGATCCCCGACACCGTCAGCGTGGACAGGTCGGAGGACAGCCCGGTCAGCCTGGTGACAGTGATAACGGCCAGGACAAGCATGATGACCAGGAACCACTCGTCCACGGCCCTCGTCACCGACTTCGACGCCCCGGCGCGCCTCGCGATCCCCCTCACGAGCCTCGTCAGGACGATTCCCAGGACGCCGATGACCGCAAGGGCGACCGCGACCTCGACGGCCACGAGATACAGGGGGGCACCGGAGCCGAGAGGCGTCGACGTGGAATTGCCCGTCGTCAGCCAGCCGGGCGCATGGAGCGGGCCGGATAGCGGGGAGAGCAAGGGAGGACACGTCGGCGGCGACGCGTCAAAAGCGTTTGGTAGCCGCGGGCGGTGCGATGGTGATATAGCCGACCAGCCCGGGACGGGCGCAGATGACCAGGGCTGGCCGGGGACGGGGCCGGAAGGTGAGGATAGGCGTCGCCCAGATGGGGGTGGGCCCCAGTCAAGGAGAGAACCTGAGGAAGGGAGTCCGCATGATAGAGGAGGCGGCGCGGGCGGGTGCGGACGTGGTCTGCCTCCCCGAGCTCTTCTCCACGAGGTACTTCCCCGAGAGCAGGAGAGGGAGGGCGGCCCCCGAGAGGATCCCCGGACCCACATCAAGGGCCCTTTCCGACGCGGCGCGCTCCTCCAAGGTGGTCGTCGTCGGCGGGTCGATCTACGAACGAGCCGGGAGGTCCAGCTACAACACCTGCGTCGTCTTCGACCGGGGAGGGGAGGCTCTCTCAAAGTACAGGAAGGTCCACATCCCCCAGGACGACCACTACTACGAGCAGGACTACTTCTCCTCCGGCCGGACGTACAGCGTGGCGAAGACCGCCGCGGGGGTCGTGGGGGCGCTGATCTGCTTCGACCAGTGGTACCCCGAACCAGCCAGAGTATGCAGGCTCATGGGCGCGCAGATGCTGTTCTATCCGACAGCAATCGGATGGGTCGATGGGATCGACCCCGTCGAGGGGGACTGGAAGAAGGCCTGGGAGGCCGTGCAGGTGGGGCACGCCATAGCCAACTCCGTGGTGGTCTGCGCAGTGAACAGGGTGGGGCGTGAGGGGGACACCACATTCTGGGGAGGGTCGTTCGTCTGCGACCAGTTCGGGAAGGTGCTCTTCAGGGCCGGAGACGAGGAGTCCGTCTCGGTCGTCGAGTGCGACCTCGGGCTGGGGACAGAGGTGGAGGAGGGGTGGGGCTTCATGAGGAACAGGATGCAGCAGACATACTCGAGAGTGGTGAGGTAGCTCACGGGGCGGACGCCCTCGTCGCTCGGCTACAGGATGCCCGCCGAGTGGGAGCCGCACGAAGCGACGTGGATATCGTGGCCGAAGGACCCCCAGACATTCCCGGGGGACATCCTCCCCAAGGTGGAGGAGGCCTACGGCAGGATGGTCAGGGCGCTCTGCAGGGGGGAGGAGGTCAAGGTACTCGTCGACGGCGCAGCCGGAGAAGCGAGGGCCAGGTCGCACCTCCCGGCGGAGGGGGTGGCCTACCGCAGGATCAGGACGGTCGACGTCTGGGTCAGGGACTACGGACCCATCTACGTCAAGGGGAGGGGGCTGGCGGCGACGAAGTGGGTCTTCAACGCGTGGGGGGGGAAGTACGAGGACCTGATGCCGGACGACTACTCCGGAGAGGCGATAGCCGCATCGACCGGGCTGGAGGTGTTCAGGACGGGGAAGGTGCTGGAAGGGGGGTCCGTCGACACGGACGGGGAAGGGACGGTGCTGACCACCAGGCAGTGTCTGCTGAACCCCAACCGAAACCCGGGGCTCGGCGAGAAGGGGGTAGAGGACGCCCTGTCGGACTACCTTGGGGCGAAGAAGGTCGTCTGGCTCGGAGGAGGGAT
>JASHUK010000101.1 GCA_030040055.1 Nitrososphaerales archaeon
GGACGCCCGGGAACCGATTCGAACTCCGCAACCGCTATATATGAAGTGGCGCACGAATCTCTCCAGTTGGCTCAGAGGGCGGCACGCACGGAAAACGGGGGCAACGCAGCCTATCTCAAGGAGCGAGAGCTCTAGATGTCAGACGAAGAGAGCGCCCCTGACGCAAAGGAGCAGGCGAAGCTCGAGAAGAAGCAGCAGGAGCAGGCGAGGAAGGAACAGGAGAGGTTAGCCAGGGAGGCGGCCGAGAAGGCCAGGGAAGCGGAGAAGGAGAAGAAGAAGGCGGACGAGCAGGCGAAGAGGGACGCCGAGAAGCACGCCAGGGAAGAAGCCGAGCGGAAGAGGATGGAGTTGGAGGCGAAGTGGCGGGCGGACGAGGCTGCCAAGAGGATGGCGGAGCAGCAGGCGAGAGACGCCGCCGCGGCGAAGAAGCTCCAGGAGAGACAGGCCGCAATAGACGCAGAGAAGGCCCGAAAGGAGTCTGAGAGGCTCGCCCAGGAGGAGGCCAGGCGCAAGCAGGAGGAGCAGAGGATGAAGCTGAGGATGGACGAACAGGCCAAACGCGACGCTGACAGGAAGGCCAAGGAGGCGGCAGAGCTCAAGAGAAAGCAAGAGGAGGAGGCGGCGATCCTGGCCGAAAGGAAACGGCGAGACGCCGAGATCCAGGCGAGGATGGAGGACTCCAAGAAGCGCGCTGAAGAGGAGGCGAAGGCGAAGGAGGCCCAGCGCCTGAGGCTCGACGCCGAGCGGCAGCAGAGGGAAGCGGCAGCCCAGAAGGCGCGGGAAGCCGAGACTCAGAGGAGGGCTGCAGAGAAGGCCGCAAGGGAGCAGGCGGAGAAGGTCAGGATAGAGGCCGAGACAAAGAGGAGGATGGAGGAGGCCGAGCGGAGGGCCGCGGAGAGGCTCGCGAAGGAGGAAGAAGAGAGGGTCAAGGACGAGGAGAAGGCGAGGAGAGAGGAGGAGAGGAGGGCCAGGGTCAACCCCCAGGCGCTGAAGGGGGAGCCCAGCGCGAGGTCTGGGGCCGTCGGCGGCATCCAGTCGCCTTCGAGGCCGCCTGCCGAGAGAGGGCTCACGCCGGACGAGCAGCAGGCGAAGGAGGAGGCCGAGATCGCAGGGCGCTTCAAGTTCCTCAAGAACGTGGTCGTCAGGTTCCCGTTCATCGGCACCCCGATACCCCCGTCGTGGAAGGTCTTGGAGAGGTACCCGGTCAACAGCCCGTTCGCGTACGCGGTCGTCGCGCAGAGCCCGCTGCTGGCGAGGCGTTATTTCCTGGACGAGGTCCCCCTGACGAGGACAGAGGCCGCGATCTACTCTTACCTGCTGGACGCGCTGGAGGCGGAGCTGACAGTCCCGAGGGAACAGGTGAACCCCCGCCAGTACTTCGCCGACCAGGCCAGGAAGATACTTCTGAAGTACTCCATCAGGGTCCCGGCTGCGTCCTGGTCCAAGATCATCTACTTCGCAGAGAGGGACCTCGTCGGCTTCGGAATCCTCGACGGGATGATGAGGGACCCCAACATAGAAGACGTCTCGATCGACGCGCTCGGAAAGCCGATATTCCTCTATCACAAGGGTTTCGAGAGCCTCGAGACCAACCTGACGGTCACGGACGAGGAGCAGATGGACAACCTCGTCACCAGACTCTCGCACATGGCAGGCAAGCACGTCTCGACCGCGTTCCCGATCGTGCAGGGGACGCTCCCAGGCAGGCACAGGCTGGTCGCCACCTTCAGACGGGAGGTCTCGCCGCTGGGCAGCTCGGCCACCATCAGGAAGTTCAGGGAGGACCCGCTCACGATAGTCGACATGCTGAACCTCGGTGTCATCAACCACGAGATGGCAGCGTACGCGTGGTTCCTGATGCAGAACAGGGCGACGGCCATCGTGGTCGGCGCGACGGGTTCCGGCAAGACCACGACTCTCAACGCCCTGCTGACGCTCACCAGGCTGACGACGAAGCTAGTGACGATCGAAGAGGTTCAGGAGATGAACATCCCGCACCAGAACTGGACCTCTCTGGTCTCGAGGGAGAGCTATGCGGCGACGGAGGAGAAGGCAGGGGAGGTGGGGCTCTTCACCTTGGTCAAGGCCGCCATGAGAATGAGGCCGGACGTCCTGGTGGTCGGAGAGGTCAGAGGAGAGGAGGCGTACGTCCTCTTCCAGGCCATATCGACGGGCCACGGGGGTCTGTGCACGATCCACGCCGACGAGGCGACGTCGGCCATCCAGAGGCTGGTCTCCGAGCCGATGAACGTCCCGAAGGCGTTCCTTCCCTTCCTCGACCTGGTATTCGTCGTCAGGAGGATATCCGTCGCCACCCCGAGCGGCGGCTTCAAGGTGGTCAGGAGGATAATCTCGGTCGACGAGATATCGGGCTACGGGGAGTACTACAACGCCTTCACGTGGGACCCCAGGACAGACAAGTTCCATGACAGCATAAGGGGAAGCCCCAAGCTGCAGAAGGTGGCGAGCGACCTCGGTCTCACCATCGACGAGGTGCTCAGAGAGATCTCCAGGAGGGCGCTGATCCTGAAGTGGGTCCAGGAGAAGGGCATAAGGAACTTCAAGGAGCTGTCCCCGATCCTAGAGCTCTACGTCTCCAGGCCAGAAGAAGTCCTGAACACGGCGATGACCGAGCTCGAAGCGAAGGGGGTCGCTGTCCCCGAGATAATGGCCATCAAAGCCGGCGGTC
>JASHUK010000102.1 GCA_030040055.1 Nitrososphaerales archaeon
CCAGAGGTCGAACTCCCTTTCGACCATCTCTATGTCCGAGGCGGGGTCGTGAGACCCAGGCGGCACCTTCCGCCCCTCCTGGTCCGTGGACCCCGAGGCGTCGACCACGTGAATGAGCGCGTCCGCCTGCCTCAGGTCGTCGAGGAACTTGTTGCCGAGCCCCCTGCCCTGCGAGGCCCCTTCCACGAGCCCGGCCACGTCGACCAGTTTGACCGGGATCAGCCTCGTCCCTTCGACGCAGACGGAGTTCCTCGGGCTGTCGGTGACGCGCATCTCCTTGCAGACGCACTGCGTCCGGAGGTAGGCGACACCGACGTTCGGCTGGATGGTGGTGAACGGGTAGTCCGCGATGGGGACGTCCTTGAGCGTCGCTGCTGAGAAGAAGGTCGACTTTCCCACATTAGGTTTGCCGACGACTCCCACGAGCACGGTCCCGCTCCCCCGCTGGCCTCGTTATAACCGTCTGCCGATCCTCCACTTGTGTTGAGGCGGGTCTGCGTCGTGGGGGCAGGGGGTGCAGGGTTCGAGGCGGCAAGGGAGTCGGCCCTGCGTGGGTGCAGGGTCACGGTCGCCGAAGTGCACGGCACGCCGCCTGACCTCGAGGGCGGCTTGTATCTCGGCCCGGGAAGTGCCCCGGGAAGGTTGGATGCTCTGATGGCGCTTGGGGTGGAGGTTGAGCCTTCAGCCGTGAGGGGGGTCGACCCGTCGGGTCGGGTCATGGGGACCTGCGGCGGGCCATGGTTCGACTCTGTCGTCATCGCGACCGGGCGCGCCAGCAGCCCGCAGTCGTTCGCCGGATGGAGGATGCCCGGCGTCTTCCACTTCGACGCGGCCGGTTCCTACCCGGCCCTCCGGGACGCGATGCACTCCCTCTCTAGGGCCGTCGTCGCAGGAGGATCCACCGCATACATTCGGGTCGCGGACAGGCTTGCTGACGCCGGGGTGGAAACCACATTCGTCTTCGACGAGAGTTCCTTCGGGGCACGTCTGGAGCCGCTGACGCGGGCCAGGCTGCTCGATGCGGCGAAGAAAAGAGGTCTCGGCCTCGTCGAGGGGCGGGTGGAGAGGGTGATCGGTTCGCGGGGAGTCGAGGCTGCGGCCGTCTCGGGCCGCGTGATCCCCTGCGAGGCGGTGGTGGTCGAGCCCGATACGAGCCCACGTCATCCGATCGCCGACTGGCTGGCCCTGGGAGACCACGGCGGGATAGTCGTCGGGGACCGCATGCAGACCAACTCCGGGTCGGTCCTGGCTGCGGGGACGTGCGCCGAGTTCAGGCTCGGGACCCGCTCGTTCCAGGTCTCGGGGGGCGCCCCGTCGGCCGCCTCGGGGAGGGTGGCGGGAGCCAACGCGTCGGGGGCGGCTCTCGCCTTCGAACCCGTGCCTCTGGCCGAGACTAAGGTCTTCGGTCTCAGACTGCTCTGCGTGGGGCTGACGGAGGTCGAGGCTCACGCCTCGGGGGTGGAGGCCTCCTCGGCCTCGTCCGAAGAGCACGGCTCCGCCTGTTCGATCGCCTTCGAGCTACGGAGCGGAAGGGTGCTTGGGGTCCAGCTGCTGGTCCCCGAGGAAGGGGACGCGGCGACGCCGTGGGCGCTGGCACTTCCCAGGGGGACCACCTTGGAAGACCTCTACGGGGGGTGGCTGGGTTCAACCGATATATCGCCGGTGATAGAAGCCGCCAGGGAGGGGCTCGTGCAGTGCCGAAGGTTCTGATATGCGATAACGTCGAGAGGGCGAAGCTGGGGCTGGACCCGTCGATCATGGTCGACTACCGGCCCGACATCTCGAGGGAGGAGCTGCTCCAGGTCGTCGGAGGCTATGAGGCTCTGATAATCCGTAGCAGGACGAAGGTCGACCGCGAAGTGATAGAAAAGGGGGCGGCCCTGAAGCTGATAGCCCGTCCCGGGACGGGGCTTGACAACGTCGACGTGGACTACGCGAAGTCTCGCGGTATCTCTGTCGTCAACAGTCCGGAGTCGCTCGTCGAGGGGGTGGCGGAGCACGTCACACTGATGATGCTGGCGGCCAGCCGCAGGCTGGTGGAAGCAGACGTGTCCACGAAGGCGGGAAGGTGGGAGAAGAACTCTCTGACGGGGAGGGAGCTGAAGGGAAAGACGCTCGGCATCGTGGGGCTGGGCAGGATAGGGCGGAGGATCGCCGAAATCGCGGGCGCCCTTGGGATGTCGGTCCTGGTCTACGACGTGGTCGACATACCTCAGGACGTGGTGGACAGGCTCCGTTGCAGGGTCGTGGGCCTCGACGAGCTATTCCGCTCGTCGGACTATGTGACGCTCCATGTCCCCCTGACGGACCAGACGCGGCACCTGGTCGACTCCGCCAGGCTCTCTGAGATGAAGAAGGGGGCGATTCTCGTCAACACGTCGAGGGGGGAGGTGATAGACCAAGCGGCGCTGGTCGCGGCCCTGAAGGAGGGGATGATCGGAGGGGCGGCGCTCGATGTCTTCGAGAAGGAACCTCCGACGGGGGAGATACTAACGGCGCCGAACGCCATCCTGACCCCCCACATCGGCGGGCAGACGGCTGAGGCGCAAGCCAACGCCATCACCGTGATCGGAGAGAAGGTCAACTCGTTCTTCCGCTGCTAGTGCTTCCGGGCCAGCCGAACCTCGGATGCCGAGAACGTTTATCAGCCTATCCGCGGCGAGGCGCCTCTACCATGTACAGCCAGGTCGGGAAGTCTTGGCAGTCCATCTTCCATGAGAAGGCGGGGGACATAGCCGCCAGGGCGGTCGAGCTCAGAGGGGAGTCGGCCATCCTGAGGCTCGAGAGGCCCTCAAGGATAGACAGGGCCAGGGCCCTCGGCTACAAGGCGAAGGAGGGGGTGGTCGTGGTACGCGCCCGCGTCTCGCGGGGCGGGATGCGCAAGCAGAGGCCAACCTCAGGCAGAAGGCCGAAGCACATGGGCGTCCTCAAGATCAAGTCCGACGTGTCCTCTCAGTCGGTCGCGGAGCGCCGCGTCGAGGAGAGGTATCCAAACATGAAGCTGCTCGGCTCGTACCCGATCTGGAAGGACGGGAGGTACGCGTGGTACGAGTGCGTCCTGATAGACCCCCTGCATCCGGCAATCGTCAAGGACTACAACTACAGGCGTGCCCTGGGCGCCGTCTGAGCCTATCTCTTCATCTCGCTGCTGTGCCCGGGGAAGACCTTCGACGTCGGGTCGATGAACGCCTTCGCCACGTTCACGGCCATCGCCGCCTGAGAGTAGCCAGTGGCGATCAGGTTCAGCTTCACGCCGTCCCCAGGCCCTGCTATGTCTCCAGCGACGTAGACGCCGGGGACGTTCGTCTCCATCTTCCCGTTCGCCCTTATCTCGCGCCCGTCGATCTCCAGCCCCCAGTTCTTTATCGGTCCCAGGTCGGCCCTGAAGCCGATGTTCACGAGTATCGCATCGACGTCGATGGTTGTCTCGGCCTTGGTCCTGTTGTCGAAAATCACGGCGCTGGTCAGGCGGCTCCCGTCCCCAGTTACGCTCTTCACCTCGTAGAAGAGCTTTAGGTCGACCGAGGAGTGCATCAGGTCCTGGACGCTCTGCTCGTGCGCCCTGAACACGTCCCTGCGGTGCACCAGCGTTATCTTCGACGCCGTGTCCTTCAGGTTGAGGGCCCAGTCGACAGCCGAGTCCCCTCCCCCGACTATCAGCAGCTTCTTCCCCTGGAAGGCCGACTTGTCCTTCACGAAGTAGTATACCCCCTTCCCCTCGTAGTCCGGCACCCCGGCCGCCTCGAGCCTGTTCGGCGAGAACGCCCCGACCCCCGCCGCCACGAGGACCGCCTTGCTGCGGTGCTTCGCCCCCTTCTCCGTCAGGAGCTCGAAGACCCCGTCGCTCTTCTGTAGGGCGACGACCCTCTCCCCCAGGACCAGGGTGGGGTTGTACTGCATCGCCTGGTCGACCAGGCACTTCACGAGGTCCTTGGCGAGCACTTTGGTGAACCCCGGGACGTCGAAGATGTACTTCTCAGGATAGAGGACGGCGACCTGCCCTCCTGGCTCCTCCAGGGCGTCTATCAGCTTCGTCTTCATCTGTCTCAGTCCAGCGTAGAACGTGGCGAAGAGTCCTGCGGGGCCTGCCCCTACGATGGTGAGGTCGAAAACCTCATCTTGGGACATTCGGTTCTGGGCTGCCCACCGGCAAACGATGTATAAGCGTTCTTCACGCTAAGCGAAACCGGCGGCCACGGGGTCGACGGGCTTGATCGCCTCTCTGAGCAGGACCGTCGCGTAGTTTCCCCTTCCAAGGACGAAGGAGAGCGTCGCATCGGTCCCCTCCTGCTCTACGGTCGCTTCCTTCACCACCATGGACGGCCTCCTGAACCCCCCTTCCTGGCTGAGCTCGGGCATCTCTTCCACATAGAAGTCCCTCGCTGCCACCCCCTCCTCAGACATGACCCTCTCGATGCAGGAGTCGAACCGCGACCCGTAGTTCCTGTACGCGTATCCCACGAGCTGGATCAGCGGGACGGCGCCTTCGCGTATCGGCTCCCTGACGCCATGGACCTTGGCGACAGAGAGGCCGTCCGCCGAGGGCTCCCCCCAGTTATCCCCCTTCTGGACCTGCGAAGCGTCGATTCCTGACCTGGCCGCCCTGCTAAGGGTCCGGTTGAACAGGTAAGACTGGAACGCCTGGACATACAGCCTCCTCACCCTGATGGGGACCGCCCTGAGCGCCTTGACCGGGTCGTCCGGTTGGCGGGAGAGGCTCTCCGCCACCGCCCTCTCTGCGTCCCTCCCTCGGGGGAGGAGCGCCGCCCCCTCAGCGAACCTCCCCGCCTTGATCGCTTCAGCCGCCTCCAGCCCCCTCTCCCCTCCGGAGGGCCTAGGACTGAGCAGGACCTCGACAGCGCCGGCGAAGTCCCGCCTGACGATGGACCTCCCCACCCTGTGGGTCAACGCGCCGCCCCCGCCGAACCTCTGGAGGCCGAAGAAGTTGAGTAACCTCGAGCCCTCGCCCGCAGAGAGGACCTTCCGCGACACGTCCACGAAGCCGGCGCAGCACTCCCTGGCCGTGACCCTGAACCTGTTGCCGGCGGCCGAGCCCCTCGACAGCGGCCGGGGGACGTATCCCACCAGCTTTGCGGAGAAGCCCCTGCCTTCGACGACCGACGGAGTCCGCGCCCTCGTGCTGGTCGGGGTGGCGTACTGCGTCGACGTGGAGACCTTGTCCTTCATTCCTGACGTGCTCACCCTGCTCTTGAGGGCGTCGCCCATCATCCTCTCGAGGTGGATCGTGTCGACCAGGCGCTTCTCCACTTTGTAGAGCGGGAAGTAGCCGTCGACGGGTGATGCGGACACCGGGAGCTCGCCGAATATCTCTTCGACCTGGAAGTCCTCCGGGGCCGCCTTCAGCCTGGCAGGGCATGGCGGGAAGTCGGTGGCATAGCACTCCATCCCGACCTCCCGCTCGACGGCGGGCGGGTCGTTCATAGAAGCTTCAGGCCCCCGGTGACGGGGTCCACCAGCTCGTCGGGGGCGGGGCCTATGCCGACGCAGGTGACCGTCCCCGGGCTGACCTGGGTCAGGCCCCTGTCCTCAATCAGGGCCACGGGGAGCCGCGCGCTGCGCGCCCGCTCGAAGACATCCCGGAGCTCCTCCTCGGACCTTACCTTCAGGACGATCTTCGCCTGACCTCCTTCCTTCCACCAGGAGAACCAGTCCTGGTGCCTCTTCATGACCTCCTCTGCCGCGGCGAGAGAGG
>JASHUK010000103.1 GCA_030040055.1 Nitrososphaerales archaeon
CCGACGAAGACCTCGTGTCCCGCCGCCTCCAGCATCTTCTTGACGGCGTCCAGTTCGCCTAGATGTTGGCTGAACGTGGCCAGTCCCAACCGCTTGTACGACTTGACAACCGGGAGGGAGGACCTCACCACCTCATCAAAGGGGGCGTCGTCTACGGCATCAATCAGGAAAGTGAAGTCGCCTGCGTTCTTCACCGCGGCGTTGTGGCCTATGTGGAGCGCAATGTCAGCCTGGAGCTTCTCCACCTCGTCGTCCACGGTGTCACATATCCCAAAACAGGTGTCCCCCGCCAATATGCAAGTCACTCCATACTTGGCGCTCACTCTCTCCATCAGATTCTTCGTCTGTCTGAGCAGGCCCCCCGGCGCGTTGACGACAACTGTCTTAGGCCTTTGCGTTTCTATGACCTCGAAGACGCGTGCTTCGTCTATTCTGATCGTCATGCCGTCACGGGCTTCTCCAGTCGTACCGTCTGGACATGCGTCTTCATCGGAAGCTTCGCGGAGCCCGCATGCATTGCTTCTTTGGCCTTCTCTAGGTTCTCGGACTTGACTCTCAGCTCAAGGACCGTGTCGCCAATTCCGACCCTGGCGGCCAGTCCTATGGGCTTCCCGAACGCCTTGCGCATGCCTTCCTGAAGCCTGTCCGCTCCCGCGGTCGCTATCATCTTGTTTTCCCGCAGGATGATGTGGGGATAGCTTCTGACGACGAGCTGATAATTTTCCTCTCCGACGAGGGCCAACTTCTTGTTCGCAGCCACCCTCGAAGCCTCCAGCGCGTTGTGTCTGACCTGTACCCTCCCATCGGATACCAGAGACAACATGTAGTCGTAGTCGGGTCTCGCCTTCCCAGTGGTGAACCTGGCAACCTTGGGATTTGGAGCGCCAGGGGCGAACTTCTTGCTCGTGTAGGCCATCCCCTTTATCTCTCTGTAGTTCTTTCCATGCATGTTGTGAGACCGGGAATTCACGCGCCGACCGTCACCCCTAATTAATCTTCACGCTTAATACTCCAGAAGTCCGAATCATTACATGCCATTCGTTCTCCCTCGCAGCATGCCAGTGTCGAGGGAGTCAGCGGCCGTGCTGGCGTTCGGCAAACTCTCCGCCCTGGAAATATGCTCAAAGGCGGGGATGGCTCTTTCACGCGTCGAGGTGCCCTGCGAAAGGGTCGCCGTCTTGGATATGGACCCAGCGGGCGCGTCAGCAGTCCAGGACCTGGCAGGGATTCACAAATGGGGCCCCATGCTCGCAACTGTCGACGCCGAGTCAGGAGGGCTCGGCTCTGTCGCAGACCTCCTCAGGGCGCACGTGGACTCAGTCGGCAACCTCTCCGTAAGCGGCTACGAAATCGACGAGGGGCAATATGAGTCGGTGGTACGGGCGCTTCTTGACGCTCTGAAGGACGACGGCTTCCTCAAGGTCAGGCTACTTCGTCCCGCAGGGAACGAACTGCTCGCGAACGACGTCTTGTCCAGACAGGCATTCGACTTTCTCGCCTTTCCCTTCCACGAGGAAATTGGGCTCGCTCTGACCGCGTGGGTTCCCGGCTCGTCGGAGATGATAGAGAGGGGGACACAAAGGCCTGCTTCCGGTCCGCCAATATCCATGTCGCCACGGCTGGCTAGGCTCCTCGTCAACTTGGCGGGGGTCAGACCGGGCAAGACGCTCCTTGACCCTTTTTGCGGCAGCGGGACCATCTTGGCGGAGGGTCTTCTCTGTTCGTACAGGTGCGTCGGGGTGGACTCGAGCCCTGCGAGGGTCGCAGACACAAAGAGAAACCTCTCATGGACGCTGGGCGGGCTGGGGAACAGTCGTTTTCAGGTGATGCAGGGCGACGCGAGGAGGCTCACTCGCCTGCTTGACAGGTCGAAAGTCGATGCAGTGGTTACCGAGCCTTTCCTCTTGCCTGCTTTCAGGTCCAGGCCCAGAACAAGAGACGCGGAGGAACTCTTCGCAGGCGTCCAGGAGGTCTACTCCGAGGCGCTGGTGTCGATGTCGGAGGTCTTGGGGCCCGGAGGACGTATTGTCATGGTCGTCCCGGTGGTCACCACGGCAGAAGGGGAAGAGGTTTCCCTGTTGCTCAACGCAAGGCGGCTGGGGTTGAAGCTGTACCAGCCTGGTCCAGTCGGATTCGAGTATCCCATCAGGCCGTCATTTCAGAGTACGCGATGGGTGAAGAGGGCCGTCTATGTCTTCGAGTCACGATCCTGAAGACCCTCGATTCTGGCTGTGCCCCTGCGAAGGGTCCCTGACACCAGGTTCAACTGTCTGTCGCTCAGGCTCGAAGTGGCGGCCATCCTCTCCGCGGTCTCCAGCAGGCTCCTCAGCCTGTGTGGCTGAAGCTGAGAGGCGGAAGCCAGGTCATAGAGACTCTTGGCGAAGAGCTTCCGAGCCTCTTTCCCCTGAGTCTGCCTTTTGGTGACGACACTCCGAGACAGGGCGTAAAGGACGATGGCAACGGCATGCCCGATGTTGAGAGTCCGGTACCGTGTCCCAACCTCGATCGTGGTCGTGATGTCGCAGGCGCGGATCTCTTCATTCGTCAGTCCGGTGCTGTCACGCCCGAACACGATGGATGACGAGGACGAAGAGAGCAGGAGGCTTCTGAGTCGCTCAGGGGCAATCGGCCTCCTAATGACGTTCGACCGTCTGCTCGCTCTTATTGCGGTCGTAGCCACAAGCAACTCGTTTTCCCTTCTAACCTCTTCGAATGTTAGCACCTGCGCCTTGTCGAGGACATCAGAGGCATGAGACGCATAGACCGCCGCGACGGAAAAGTCAACCCTGGGCCTGACCAGACAGAGTTTCTTGACACCGAAGTTCTTGACCAGCCTCGCAACGTGGCCGAGATTCACCGGGTACTGCGGCTCAATCAGGGTTACCGAGGTACCTTCGGGGACCATTGGACGAGGTCACGCCGGCGGCGATAAATCCATCGCTATTCGGGACGGGGGGCAGATTTCGAGCACCTCTCCTGGGACGAGCGAGAACACTCTCCTCCGCCCGTAATCTCGCACGGGCGGTCCGAAGTGCAACTCTTTGAGCGCCGACGCGACCGTCTTTCTTCTCAACGAGAAGAGCCGCTTGACAGCGGAGATCTGGGCCGGGGACACCCTCGTTCTCGGCTCGACTCTGACGACGACCGAATCTACCTTCGGCTGTGGGCTGAAAGCGCGCTTCGGCACGTCGAATAGCTCGACAACGGTTGACGAAATCTGAGCTATGGCTGAGATGGCTCTGTAGTCTCTGGCACCGGGGAAAGACAGCAGTTTTCTGACGAAGTCCTTCTGGAGGACAACAATGCCCCTGAGATAAGGGACGACGCTTATCCACTCGACGAAGTTCGTCGATTCTGAGTAAGGAAGGCTGGAGACGAGGACATCGAACCGAGGCGTTGACGAGAACGCATCTCCCAGGTGAACGCGCACGTTATCTCCTGTCACGAGGGCGACGGTCTCCCTGTAGTTCTCCGGGTCCACTTCATAGCATTCCAGGCTCGAACTGACAGCAGCTAGCCTCCGAGTAAGCGTCCCGCGTCCGGTTCCGATCTCAAAGACCCTCTCTCCCGTTTCGATTGCCGCTTCCTCAACGATTGCCTCCACAACCGTAGGATCAGTCAGGTAGTGCTGTCCGAGTCTGTGCCTTTTCATTTCTTGACGAACAGGCTTATCCTCGAGTCTCCTGCCAGCTCCTCTTCTATCCTCTTTGCCACCATCTTCGCGGGCTCTCTCAGGCCAACCCGACGCTGGAGGTCGTCGAAGCTCGTAAACGGCTGTTTCTCTCTCGTTTCCACAATCTCTCTCATGAAGGTCTTGCCTATGCCGGGAATCAGCTCCAAGCCGTGAAGCCTGGGCGTCAGGGGCTGAAGGTCGTTGAAGTACGAGACGTACTTCTGTTCGTTAGTCCTGACCAGGACCTCTAACACGATAGGGAGCGAAGCTCTCGCCTCGGGGGTGAGCTCCTCATATGGGAGCCTACCTAGGACGCTCATGACCTTCTCTCGTCCCTCCTTTCCAATCTTCACCTTCTCCCCGGTCTCGAAGCTCTGTTCCTCGGCTGCGAGCAATTCCAGAAGGGTGAGCCTCTCCTCTCCAACGGCCTGCACCATTGGCCCCTCCCTGCCCTTGATCACGGCTGACTTTCCACGCGGGGAGAAGTCAAGAACGTATGCAAACTCTTCGTATTTCTTATCGGCTGGCAACATGGCAGAACGGCTCCTCTAGAAGGCGCCGGATGCGAGCAAGACATGTCCGACTCTGGCAAGGGCTGCCCTCTGCATGTCCTGTTACACTCTTACTGTCTCAGTGTCCGACTTCCTATATAACGGTTGGCCGAAATCTCCTAGCGGAGGATTTTCAGAACCTTCTCGAGCGTTTCCGTGGGGAGGAGCTTCCTCCACCCTGACGTGAACGTCCTGAGTTCCTCTATCGACTTCGGCATCACATTTACTACTTCGACGGCTTCCTCTTCGCTGAGCCCACACTCGGTCTCCAGCTCCTTTCGGAGTTTCTTGGCCGACTCCGGGGTAGCCTTCGAGAACTTCGCCGTATAGTCCAATGTTCTCTTCTGAATCTGGTCGGCCTTCTCTACGTCAATCTTCTGTAGTATTTGGTGAGCTTCAGGGATTGTCAGCAGCTTCTTCGGCTTCTCTTCTGACAATCACTTGGCCCCCAACTTCACGAGGTGTTCCTTTCTCGCCACTAGCTTCTTCATCTTGTCACCCACAGGTACCTCGAGTGTCACCGCCCTCCTCCCGACCTCCTTCACAGTCCCCACTAGGCCGTTGAACCTCCTGTGGGGCATCCCCTTCACCTGTGACGGGTCGATTCTGACTACAACCCTGTCGTCGACGGAATACTCCTCCAGAAGACTGCTGAGACCCTTCTTCCCGTCCGATTTCAGAAGGGATCTGGTCCTTCTCCTATAGCCGTGAGACTTGGGCAAAAGTGAACTCTCCAGTTTCTTGGACTTCGCGAATGTCGAAACCGCGACATCTGACCTCAGCTTTTAAGACTTCCGACACGGACGGTGACACGAGGTCCCCA
>JASHUK010000104.1 GCA_030040055.1 Nitrososphaerales archaeon
CCTTGTCGTCGCGGCTAAGCGGCTCGACCTTCGAGGCCTTCGCCCTCTTCACCTCCTCGACCTGTCTCTCGGTCGGCATGTTCCTATGGATGACGCCGGCCCCTCCGAGCCTCGCCATCTCCACGGCCAGCCTCCACTCCGTGACCGTGTCCATGGGGGACGAGACGATCGGGAGGTCTATGGAGATGTTCTTGGTAAGCCTGGTCTTCAGGGATATGTCCCGAGGCTCGGCCTCGCTCCTGCGGGGGAGGAGGATGAAGTCCCTGAAGGTGAAGACGTTCTGGGCGGAGTCAAGCTTCGACACAAAACTCGTTGGCAAGGGGTAGCCTTGCCGAAATCTCAACCTTTGTGAGGTATATGAAGCCTTTCCCCGCCGCACGAACAGGTCGCCCACGGGCGAGCTGCCTCGCGCCTGCGGTGGCTCCGGGCCATCGTAGGGAATATGCTTATCATTCGTGCCGGCTCTGAAGACCTTCGGGGAACCTTTGCCGGCCAACACAGGCAAGAAGAACCGCGTCACTCTGGTTGTACTCATAGTCCTCATCGTCGCCATTGCGGCTCTCGCGGGCCTCGGCTGGTCGCAGAACGGTGAGATCACGCTTCTGAACAGCAAGGTCGCCCAACAGAATTCACAGCAGGCCTACCTCGAATACATCATGTCGACCTCCGAAAGCAACGAGCTCAGGGCCGCAGTCAACTACCTGGCGCTCAACTACGACCCTCACGTCGGCCTGATCCGCGACTCGCCAGGCTCAGACGCGTTCTCTCTGTTCAGCGACAACTACCTGGCGGTCCTGGCGATCCGGGGCTATCCCAAGTCCAACTCGACGCTGGCCGCGATTGCACGCAACGTCACCGAGACCTTGTCGCGCTACTCCCCGAGCCTGGGGGAGGCCCTGAGCGAGTACATGATACTGGGAGGGAACTGGAGCGCGCCGTGCGCCCCGATTCACGACGCCGTCAGCTATACTGTGTCCAACTCGACGGGAGGCGACGTCTCGGCCACCCTGAATAACGGGACCGGCGTCCTCTCTCCATCGGACGACGCTGGGGTCTCGATCCTTGAGGCGGTGTGCTCGCTGGGACGGGACGACTCCTCCGGCTGGTCCGGCGGGTTCGGCCAGGCTACGAAGCTGTTCGACGGGATAGGGTTCTGCGACAGCAACTCCTCTTTCTGCGAGCCGAAGGGGGGATATCGGACGTCTGACCTGGCGCTCTACCTCTTCGCCGAGAGGTCTCAGTGCGGGACCACCAACGAGACGACCGACCTCGCAGTCACGTGGGCGCTCCTACAACAGCAGGCACCCAGCGGCGGGTACTACATCGGCTACACCGGGTTGGGCAGCGAGAGCCTGACGAACACCAACACGACGAGCCTCGCCATACTGGCGCTGACGAAGGTCACCCTCTGCTTCACTTGACCCTCTGGCACTCCCGGGGTCGAGCTTCGGGCGGGCCGCTCAAGGTTGCGCCGGGAACTAGTCTGACTCGACATAGAGGATGGAGGAGAGTGGTATCGTCAGCTCCTTCCCGCCTGCCTTCGTCCTGATGTAGCCCTCGGATGCCCTGCTCCAGTCGATCTCCTTCACGTGGAAGGACTTGTCGAGCGTCCCCAGGCCAGCTGGTACGAGAACCACCTTCGGCAAGGCGTCTGTGGAGTGCATCCTGCGATACTTAGGTCTTCAGACCACTTAGCCCGACTCACGCTCCACAACCGTTAATTACGCCACGGCGCCCCTGAATCGCATGAGTCAGGACCCGATGTCCCGGTTCGGGGCGCTCTACAACGTCTGCATCAGCGACGAATACAAGCGGTATAGCAGGGGCATCCCTCGGGACGAGCTGGTCTTCGCGATCTTGGGAGTGGCGAGCAGCGTCCTGACCACCTACCTCCTCTCCCTCGTCGGAATCTTCGTGTAAAGAATTCAACCCAGATATCAAGGAATACTATCTTTCTGCCATTTACCGACTCTCCGCCCTCTCATCGAACATCGACACGACATGGGAAGAAAACTAGTCCTACTAGGCTTCTGGCTCCTCGGGTACGCCCTGGGGTTCTTCGCCTGGCTTGTCAGGGCTCCGGTACTCAGCTTCTTCATGAGCCTTGGTCTGAGCCAGGAGACCGCGGGGGCGCTCATCACGGGTTTCGCCGGTTCTACGGTGATGCTCGTGGCGATCATCCTCTGGAGCTACCTGTCTTCGAGCTAAGTACTGCAACGGCCCCAAGCGTGGAGGCGCGGAGCTCGACGCGTCTCACGCGCCCACTTTTCCTGATGCAAAGCCGGAATGCATCTGCCTTGTTCGCCCTCTCGTAACACATCAAGACTCGTTATTAGTGAGTCGCCTCGCCGGTGAGTGTCCGGGTTGAGTTTCAGGCTCGTAAGACTGGTTTCAGCTCTCGGTATTGCCCTCGGTTTCTTGGTCGCGGTGCTCGGATACAGCGACACCCAGACGGCCTGTCTTACGTTCTGCCCTATCGACGTTGCCTGTTCGTGCCCTCGTCCCTTCTTGGCCTATCTCTACGCCTACCTGGGCGCGACAGTCGCGGCGGTCTCTGCCATTGCCCTGGTTCTGACCTTCCTGTGGCCCAAACGAACTCCGCCAAGGGATGAAGGTCCGACCGCTTCATGACTGCGAGTGCCCTGAACCACCTGAGCAAGAGTTATAGGGGGACTGAGAGCCTCCAATGTCCGTGAAAGACGAGAAGGCGAGTGGACTGCCGGCCGGGCTGGCGACTCCTTTCAACACGCCCTTCCAGCTGTCGGTGAACATGGCATCCATGTCGAAGAACTCCGAGCCGCGGTCCTCAGAGAGGACCACCAACACCTCCTCAAGCGCGACGCAGCTGAGGTACAGCATCGCCGTCAACGCCCCGTAGGGCTGCACGTGGTCGCTCATGAGCGCCGCATCAGGTTCCTCGATTCCGCTGACCTACGCCGTCATCCCGTTCTCTCCCCAGGAAGAGAACTGGAACTCCTATACGTTTTCTGACGGGGCCGTGATACGGTTCCGGATCATCCTGACGAGGATCACCGCGCAGAAGGGCTCCCCGCCGGGCCAGTACCAGCTCACGACGAACCAGCTGATGTCCGTGGAGGCCCCTTCGTCGGGGCGTGGGCAGCCGACGGCGACCCTCATGAACCAGGAGATCGAGCAGGCGGACAAGTACGAGGTGAAACCGATCGAGTCCATCGAGGAGTGGAACGTCTACCGGCTGAGGTCGACCGACGACATCATCAAGATCAAGTACATCGCCAACGCCTTCTACAAGCTGAAGGGCAAGTTCGACCAGTTCGGCGAGCCGATGTACATAGTCAACGGGTCCCCCCTGGTCGTCCCGCAGCCCAAGATGGGAAGCCAGGGAAAGGCCACCCCGTAGCTCCGAACACAGCCCTTCCGCCGATTTCTAGCCACGTAGAGAACCGCCCAAAGTTTGATATATCCAAACGGGGCAACTGAATG
>JASHUK010000105.1 GCA_030040055.1 Nitrososphaerales archaeon
CAGGAGTTCGGGGCGTCGGCCAAGGTAGGGATGTCCATCACGACGGTCCCCGACAGGAGGTTCGAGCCCGGGGTCCCCCCGCTGGAGAGGCGGGTCGACACCCTGAGGAAGCTCTCCGAGGCGGGGGTGAGGACGTGGGTGTCCCTGGCGCCGGTTGTCCCCGGAATCGTGCTGGTCGACCTGCAGCGACTGTTCGACGACCTGGGCGAGGCGGGGGTCTCGTCCGTGTCGTTCGGGGTCCTGCGGTTCGCCGGCTACGAAGAGTCAAGGAAGATGTTCGAGGGGACCGCAGGGATGACCACGAGCGAGGCGCTTGCGGGAAGAGACGACCTGGTCCACAGGCTGACAGACCTGGTCAGAAGCCACGGGATGGAAGCGAAGGCGGCGGAGAGCCGAGAGCCTCCAGCGGGCGAGTGGTCTTTGGACTCCTTCTGTGCCTAGTACGGGGGCGCTCTCGGACGCACGAAGAGGCCGGGACTCCATGGGAGTGTCCACTCGTTGTGCGCTGCGCAGCATCGCCGGTTCTTAGGCGCTCTGAACGAGAAGGAGGACGACATACGTCTGACTTTGATACCGAATCTCCACACCAGCTCGTGGGTCGACCTGCGTCGAAATGGCCGTGAATTGGTTAGAATCTCCCACAACCCCACCTATTGTCTGTTGGGCACCGTCAGGGAATGACAGAGTTATCTCGACAGCCAGAGCAAGGGGGGTTGTTGTATTGGAGTCCGAAGCACCACATTGAGAAGGGCGCTGGGGACACACGGTCGTGAACTTGACCCCCATGTAGACTATCGAACCATTGAGTATGTAGCCGAACCCGGGATTGGGAAGGGCGAAGTCGTCCGTAACATCGCGCAGGCAAAAGTCCTCTCCGCCAACCATTGTTTGACGACCTGAGGCGCAAGAGGGTGTGCCGGTGTTCAACAGCCCGACGCTGTAAGGTATGAATAAGGCCAACCCCACCACAATTGCGAATGCAATTACTAAGACCGCTTTGTGCGCAGTTCTTGGGGAGATTTCAGAGTCGGATGCCTGGGATACTAGGTAGATACGGAGCAACAAGGATTCAACCTCCACGTCCAAAGATGACCATCGACACCCGGAGGGTTCGGTCCGTAGTAGTACACTTCGACGCCGGAGCTTCCAATCTGTTGGACGCCTATCAAGTTGGTAGACTGACTAGTTGGCTTGTACACCGCGTACAGGTAGAGCCAATAGTAGTTGCTAGCCACATAGTTCCAGTCCTGCCAGTAGCCCCCTACATAGAACTGTGGGTTGTCGACGAACCATTGGAACGAGGCTGAAAACGTCACATCGGCTTGGTTGGAGAGTGTCTCCACCGCCGTCCAGTCGTTGTTTGATCCATCAACATAGGTACCACCCATCTGGCCGGGACCATACGTATAGGTTTCTCCATTCTGACTCACATAGACAGAGAATACCCAGCTGTTTGTAGGAGAACCTGAGTAGTATATGGACAGTGTCCCGGATAGGGAACTGAAAGACGACAGTGACAGCCACTTCATCACTGCTGAGTGCGTATTGCCACTAGTATCCCAGTAGTAGTAGAATACCTCCCATTGCTCTAGGTTGTTGTGACAACCGAGACCGACGGCGTCTTGGAGCACTGCCTCGTGCGGCGTCCCGCCTTTCACGACGACTGTGTTGACGGCGATGAGAACCCAAGGTCCACCCCCGGTAGAACAGTTCACAGACGTCCCGCTGACTGATATCGCGTAGGATCCACTCAAACCCTGCGAGTCAAGAGGCATGTAGTTAGGAGAGAAGTTGTAACCGAATTGGTCGTCCGTAGACTCTCCCAGTGCCGGAGATATGACAGATAGTAGCAGCAGAGCCGTCAGCGGAATCATCAGAATCCTAGTCCTCATGTTAAAACAATACTCTGCCGGTCTAATAAGCCTGTTGAGAGAGCGATACAGAGTTGCGCGCCAACCGCACGCGCCTTCGCTGGGGCTGCGTTTCTAGACCCAGCGACTGGGCGACCGCTCCGTTGGATTGGCTTATGCCGAACCCAACCGCCCGCGGGACCCCAGTAGGGACTTTCAGGACTCCTTGAGTATGTGCTCGCGGTGGTATCTCAGGTTCTCTGCGTTGAGCTTGTGCTCGGGGTTGACGCGGAGGCGTCCGTACAGACGGATCCCGATCAGCTTGTAGTCGTCCCCTATCCCGAAGGTGCCGTGGTCGAACATGACGCGGTGGTTCGGGCACAGGCTGAGCAGGTTGTCCTCCGAGTCCGGACCGTTGTGCGGCTCACCAAGGGGCCTCACGTGGACCGCTTCGGAGTAACGCCCTTCCGGAGTCACCAGCGTCTGGCCGCAGACCTGGCACTCGAAGTTGTAAAGCTCCTTCACATGCCGGGACGCGTCCTGGTTGGCGTGGGCCCCCGTCGTCAATCCACCAACTAAGAGCGTCCACGGCTAATTGAGTCTTTCAGGGGGGTGCCACGGCTCCGCTCTGAAAGGGTGACAGCTTGGAGGAGATCTCTTCGACGACGCGCCGCGGGTCCTGAACGTCCTTCAGCATCTCTGCGCGCCTGCAACTTGCTCGGTTCAGGTTTGGTTTGTGGTGGAACATTGCTAAGTTTCGAGCGAGCAACCAGAGTTCAGCGACGATGACTGCCGGGGGCACTCTCAAGTCTCGTAAGCCGAGCCATATCGGCCCAGTTGTTAGGACGAGGAAGGATCAGACTGGCTCTTTCCCGCTCCTGGATTGAATCTGTACAGGGGCACGAGCGACGTGGCGCTCCGGTAGAGTGGGTAGGAACCTGCCAGGAATATTGTAAGACTCAACAAGACTGGCGCATTAGGTAAGAAGTCGCCCCCAACAAGCAGGAAAACGAGCCACAGCATGTAGACCGCGAACCAAGTCAGTTGCC
>JASHUK010000010.1 GCA_030040055.1 Nitrososphaerales archaeon
GCCTCTTGGCCAGGACGTACTTGAACCTCGAGTTGTCGAGAACCCCTCCCTGCCCGACTACCTTCGACTTCTTGAACCCCGAGACCTTCAGCGCGAGGTAGGTCATGGCGTCCATCGGGTTCGTCACCATCAGGATGGTGGAGTCCGGCGCGTACTTCGCCACCTCCTTGACCACCCCGGTCATTATGCCGGCGTTCTTTGACAGCAGGTCCATGCGGGTCATCCCGGGCTTCCGCGCCAGCCCCGCCGTGACGACCACCAGTTCCGCCCCCCTTATGGCGGAGAAGTCGGTGGACCCGGTGACCGCCACGTCGACCCCCGAGTCGGAGAGCCTGTGGCTGATGTCGAGCGCCTCCCCCTCGGCGAGCCCTGGGACGATGTCGACCATGCTGATGTCCCCCAGCCCCAGCGAAGCGATCTCCAGCGCCGACTGGGCGCCCACCTTCCCGGCCCCCACCATGCCTATCATCGTGGAGGAGGGCGAAAACGACCGCGTATAAACTGATTCCGGGGCGACGCGCCTTAGAGCCTTAGGCCGAAGGACTGCGCGAAGTCCTCGAACTGGCCGTAGGCGGCCAGGAACTGGATCCCCTTCGGCGATATGGCGTACTTCGAAGCCTTGTCGCCGCTGAGCTCCAGCAGCAGGCCGGCCCCTACGAGCTCTAACAGGAGCTTCGACATCCTTCCGTAGGAGAGGTTCCCCCTCCGCAGCAGGATCGTTATCCCGACCCCGCTCCCCTCCGTATTCATGTCCTTCGCCGTGTTGAGCACGTCGGCGATTATCCTGACCTGAGTCCTATATTGGGCCATCTAGTTTCACTCCCGGAAACCTCCTAGCGAACCCCAGCACAGGGGTGAACAATGTGAGTAGCCCCACTTCTTTCATTATAATCTGCACTAGTGAAAGAACTTCGACGCCGGAGTACAATAACGACAACCACTGGACGAAGATCCCGCTCCCGATTAGGGCCAGCCCGATGGCGATGAGGAGGGTGTCCGGGCGCCTGGACTTCGAGTAGGACAGGGTCGTCTCGAAGACGCCGTACATGACGAAGTAGAACGAGAGTATCCCGAGTATGCTGGACAGCTGCGACGCCGAGAGCGTGAACACGGGGAAGATCAGCAGCGCGAAGGCGAGCCTCCTAGACATCATCACGTCGACCGCGTGGGAGAGGGCCAGGAAGAAGTACCCGGTCGTCTCCAGGAGCAGCCCTGCCACGACGACAGTGGTGGCGAGCGTCGGGAAGACCGGCGACAGGGCGTCCAGCCCGACTATCCCTTCGACCAGGAAGCCGAAGCCCAGGAAGGCGAACGCCGTGGCCAGCCTCAGGAGGGAGGAGCTGGCGGTCTGCCTGACTCCCCTCAGCGAGATGTACGCTATCGAGAACGAGACGAAGACCCCCACGAACTGGAGGAAGTCCTCTATCAGCGCGAAGTCCCCTGAAGGCGCCATAGCTGCCGACTTCGGCTAACTGACCAGTTTTGGTATAAAAGCGTGCTGAACAGCGAATACGGTTTCCGGGGTCTACTGGCTAGAACGAGCCCGCGAAGAGCGGCTCTCCGCCGTTGGACAGGGAGACCGACCCCGTGAATGTCGACCCCACCTTCGCCCCTCCGTACCCCGGGTTCTCGGTGAACGTCACCGTGACCATCCCGGAGTGTCCCGAGTTCAGGGGGTTCGCGAATGACGCGACTCCGCTGATCGTCTGCGCCCCCAGCGAGGAGTCGACGTAGTTCAGGACTGCCCCTGGGACGACGTTGGTGTTGGCGCTCCCGGTGTTGACCAGCAGCATCGTGCAGGTTATCACCCCCGCCCCGTTGTCGCGGCAGGACGCGCCGGAGGCGACGACGGTCGCAGAGACGGTGTACCGTCCGAACAGGCCGAAGACGAAGCCGGACACGGCGACCGCAGCGATCAGGGTGATGGCGATGAGGACGATCGTCCCGAGAACCTCAGAAACACCCTTGCGTCTCCTAGTAAGGCGCCCGTGGAAGCCTTTCGTCACTACCTCAGAATCCCCGCGTCCGCACCTCCGCAGGACGCCTTAATTAGCGTGAGCCCGTCCATGCGTTGTCCACCGTCAGGCGTAAATAGGATTGGGAGGCGCTGGGCCGACGTGAAGTTCCCGGGGTTCGTCAGGAGAGGCGTGGCGCACATCATCGCCGCCATCCTGATCGTCGTCATCATAATCCTGGTCATCCTCCTTCTCGCGGCGATCTTCGGGTAGCCGGCCATTTACTTCGTGACTATCGTCAGGACGTCCTCGTCCATCAGCCTGTGCCCCAGCCCGACCCTCTGCCCGCCGAACCTGACGCTCTTCCCCCACACCAGCGCGTACCTGAAGCTGTCCTTCATCCCCCGGTGGACCTTGTCGCAGATCTCCATCACGGTGGAGCCCCCCCTGACGACGAGGGGCTCCTGGAAGTCCGTCTCGCCGTCCCTCCGTCGCATGAAGATCCTCACGAACCCCAGCTTTGCGTAGATCTCCTCCTTCAGGGCGGCCACGTTCACGCCTCCCTCCGCCGAGATGGGCAGGAAGTCGTAGGACAGCTTGTTCGCCAGCTCGCTCGTGAACCCGGCGTTCACCAGGTCCACCTTGTTCATCACCGTCAGGGACGGCACGTACACCCTGTTCCCCAGCAGCACGTCCACGAGCTGCTCGTCGGAGACGTCCTCTCTTATCACCGCCCTCGCGCTGTTGACGTCGTAGACCCGCAGTATCTCCTTCACTAGCTGCTCGGACATCTTGGTCATGCGGACCTGGACGGAGAGGGCTATCCCCCCGGAGCTGGTCTGCTCGATGACGACATTGGGGGGCGCCTCGTCCACCCTGATCCCGGTTGTCCTGAGCTCCCTCTCGAGCAGACCCCGGGCCTCAGGCTGGAACACGTCCACCACGAAGAGCACAAGGTCCGCGCTCCTCGCGACAGCGAGGACCCTCTTCCCGAGCCCCCGTCCCGACGAGGCCCCCCTGATTATCCCAGGCAGGTCCAGGACCTGGACCCTCGCCCCCTTGTGCTCCATCATCCCGGGCACCACCTCCAGGGTGGTGAACTCGTACGACGCGACCTTCGACTTCGCGTTGGTCAGCCTGTTGAGGAGGGTAGACTTTCCGACGCTCGGCAGCCCGATCAGCACGACCGTGGCGTCCCCCGACTTCCTGACGTCGAATCCCACCGAGCTCCCCGACCGCCTCGTCTGCTGCTCCTCGAGCTCGGACTTCAGACGCGCAAGCTTGGCCCTGAGGAGCCCCACGTGGTGCTCGGTCTTCTTGTTGACCTGGGTCTTCAGGAGGTCGTCCTCTATCTTCTTGATCTTTTCGGGGAGCCCCACGCTTCTTCTCGCCTTTTGCGGGGGCCCCGCGATATTAAGCTGACAGGCCGGGAAGCGAAAACCTAATCACGCGGCTGCAGAGGGGGCGGGCATGCGCGTCAGGCGGGGGATCGGGGCCGCGACCGTCGCGGTCATAGTCGTGGCGATACTCGCGCTGGCTGTGGTGGCCTACTACTACGAGGGGACGAGCGTCCAGCCGACGTCGACCACGAAGTCCTCGGGGACAAAGAACACGACCGCCACGACGCCTGAGACGACCACCACATCCTCCACGACCCCGCTTACCGTCCAGATAGTCATCGGCGCGGGGACGGGCTCGGAGGCTGGCGAGGAGTCCCATCTCACCTTCGACCCCCAGAACATCACGGTCGTGATAGGGGTGAACAACACGGTGGAGTGGGTCAACCAGGACTCCGTCATGCACTCGGTGACGGGGGTCAACGACACCAGTCTGAACGACACGAGCCTCAATCCCGCAGGGACCGCAGGGGACACGTACACGTTCACCTTCACAGCGCCAGGGACCTATCCCTACAAGTGCATCTACCACTTCTGGATGACAGGGACGATAAAGGTCGTGGAGCCGAAGGCCTAGCCGCCCGAGGCTCGCTTAAATCGCGCGACCGACGGGCCCGGCCGTTCCATGAGATCCATGCGGCTTCGCTCGCCCTCCGGAGGAGGGAGAGCCGGGTTGGACACCGTTGAAGGGCCGAGGCCGAAGGCGGCAGAGGGGGAACTGGTCGTCGAGATGAAGGCCTGCGGCCTGTGCGGGACGGACATAGAGAAGATCAGAGGAGAGTACACCGCGGCCATGCCGGTCCTCGGGCACGAGGCGGCGGGGGTCGTGGCCGAGGTAGGGAAGGGGGCTGCCGACTTCCGGGTCGGCGACAGGGTCTTCCCGCACCACCACGTCTCCTGTGGGAGCTGTCGCCTTTGCACAAGCGGGAGCGAGACCATGTGCCCCGATTACAGGCGGTCCAACCTTAACCCTGGCGGATTCTCGGAGTACTTCCGGGTCCCCGCGGACAACGTGAAGAGGGGAGGGGTACTCCGCCTGCCGGCCCACGTGGGGTTCGAGCACGCGGCTATGATAGAGCCGGTCGCGTGCTGTATCAGGGCCATCAGAAGGACCAGGGTCAAGTCGGGGGACACGGTCCTCGTGGTGGGCGCCGGGCCCGTCGGGCTGATGCACGCGATCCTGCTTTCGAAGGCCGGAGCGAAGACGGTCGTCTCCGACGTCGCCCCCCGGAGGCTGGAGTTCGCGAAGCCGTTCGCCGGCACCGTGCTCGACGCGAGCGCGGAGGACGTCCCCGGCGCGATGGCCAAGCTGACCGGAGGGGTCGGCGCGGACTCCGTCGTCGTGGCTTCGGGGAGTCCGAAGGCGCTCGTCCAAGCGCTGAAGTCGGTCAGGAAGGGGGGGACAGTCTGCCTCTTCGGGATACCATTCGAAGGCTCACGCCTCGACTACGACCTGAGCGACGTCTACAACCGAGAGGTGTCGCTGGTTCCCAGCTACGGCGCGACGGAAGCGGAGACCACGGAGGCGCTGGCGTTGATGGCCTCCGGGAAGGCGGACTTCCTTCCGCTGATAACCCACCGGTTCGGTCTGGCAGACTTCGCGAAGGGGCTAGACGCCGCGGAGCGGGGGGCCGCGATGAAGGTCGTCATCACTCCCTGAGCTCGCCGCGGGGTCAGGCTTAAAACGGCAGGGAGAGATTCCGCCCGAAGGAGGCGTCGAAGATTGGACTACGGCATGTCGAACAGGCTGTCGCGCGTCATGGGGCCGGGGCGCGCGGTGATGCTTGCCGTCGACCATGGATACTTCCAGGGACCGACGACCGGGTTGGAGAACCTGAGGAGGACCCTCACCCCCTTGATCCCCTACGCGGACTCGCTCATGCTGACCCGGGGCGCGCTGAGGACGTCGGTGGACCCCGAGGAGAGGGTCCCCATAGTGCTGCGAGTTTCAGGGGGGACCAGCGTCCTGAAGGAACTGTCGAACGAGACGTTGACCACGTCGGTAGAGGACGCGGTGAGGCTCAACGCCACGGCGCTGGCGGTCTCGATATTCGTCGGCTCTGACAACGAGAGGCAGACCCTTGCGAACCTGTCCGGCCTGGTCGACGAGGCGGAAGGGTGCGGCATCCCGGTGCTCGCGGTGACGGCGGTCGGGAGGGAGATGAACAGGGACGCCAGATACCTCGCGCTAGCCTGCAGGGTGGCTGCCGAGCTGGGCGCCCGCATCGTGAAGACGTACTACTGCGAGGAGTTCGAGAAGGTGGTGGACGCCTGCCCCGTGCCGGTGGTGATAGCGGGGGGGAAGAAGCTCCCCGAGAAGGAGGCGCTCGAGCTGGCGGAGAAGGCGATGGCAAAGGGGGCGAGGGGGGTCGACATGGGGAGGAACATCTTCCAGTCGTCCGACCCGGTGGCGATGATAAAGGCCGTCAGGGCGGTGGTCCACGACGGGGTCCCCGCCGGCGAGGCCATCAGGATCTTCGAGGGGGGGAAGGTCCCTCCCGCCCCGTAGGCGTCACTTCGGGAGCCCAGAGACGTCCTCGCAGTCGAGCAACGCACCGCAGTCGGGACACCTGTACTTGCAGACCTGAATCTCGACCATCTTCTGGCCGCACGCGTAGCACAACTCATCAAACAAGTGGTTGAATCGTCCTGGCCAGCCTAATGAACCCAACGACTGACAAACTGGGCTCCTACCCGACGATTGAATGACGCGGACGAAGCGGCTTCAGTAGGGAAGTATTCCCGGGATGAGCGTCCGTCGATGAGTCTTGACCTTTACCTCTAACTTCTCTGAATCATCTGTTCTCCTTCCACGTTGTCCAAATAGTTTGGTCGACATCTCGATGCTCTCTGTCAATTCGACGAGGTCTCCGCCGCTATAAAGCTGGAGACAGAGGTCTGCGTTTATGCGTCGCTGATGCGTCGCTGATGCGTCGCTGATGCGGCGTTGATGCGGCGTTGATGCGGTGGATTCGCATCAGGCGAAGCGTGAGTCTGTACTGGCCTTCCTTGGTGACCACGGAATGTTTGAGTATTAGCCATCATCTGTCTTAGATGATGATCGCGAAGCCGACGATTCTCATGCTGCTGTTGTTTGGAGCCCTTCTGCCTGTAATTGTTGGCGTTGGAGTTGCGACCGCCACGTGCACTGAACAGAACCATGCATCGTCAGTAGCAACGACAATAACCTGAGCCTTGGGTCGTACGTCGCGTGGAATACCTGCACGAACAACGACTCAGGAAGAATGTCGTACGAGGTATACTCTTCGGGCACAACTCAGTACAGCTACGTAGGAAGTCTGTGCGGCAACAGTTTCAATGTACCTGCCTACGATGGCGCTTGTGGCTGCATGTCCGCAAGTGGAACGCCGACCTTCTTTGCCTCACTTAGCTTTGCAAAGGATACGCCTGAGTCTCACAACTTCCCTTCAAGTACTGGTCCTGTCGACGTCTCGGCTTACGGTTATGATGGGGAAGGGACTCCGAACTCCAACAACACTGCGTCCGCAGACGCTTCGCTTACTCCGTAGCATTTCAAGCATGAGAGCGGCAATGACGCTAACGGCTTGCCTCCTCCTCGCCATCAACACGACAACGCCTTTCAGCGTCATGGTGAAGACCTCCAACGAAGGAAGCTACCCTTGGTTGGTCCCCGACGCCCACGCACTGTACGAGTCATCGCCGTCAGCCACTGGCAATCCAAGCTACGTCCTTCCGAACGGGACATTCCTGTGGGCGGATGGCCCCGCGTGCGCCGGGAACAACTGCACTACCATTGCCAAGCTGTCCTGGCTTGTAACAGGGAGGACGGGCAACACGGTGGACCTAGTGGTGAACTACACAATCAGCGGAAAAGAGGTGGTGGGACTCACCGAGGAGGCTAACCGAATCCCCTTCGGAACGGTCCCGATTCCGTTCAACTACTCGACCTCGCTGGTCTTGAGAGTCGACGTACAGTCCGGGATGGCGTACGCAGGCACGCAGCCGCTCGGTATACTTGGATTCTGGTCCGACCCTCTTCCCATGAACCAGACCAGCGTCACCTTCGGCACGGCGACTGTAGGGGGGACTTCCTACAACATATCAGGAGTCAGCGATATCTGCGAGTGTGGTCTGGCCGTGCCCGTAGACGAAAACGGGGTCACGTTTAGAGGAGTCTTGCCGACGGACTTCCTCGTCAATGCGGTCTTCGTCAGGCCGCTGCAAGGGACATTCGACGGGAGAGACTACTCTGCTACAATCGTCATCGGCGG
>JASHUK010000106.1 GCA_030040055.1 Nitrososphaerales archaeon
CGTTCTCCTTGAACATGTCCCTGACCTTCGCCTCCTTGGCCTCGACGCCGAACCACTTGTCGCCGTCGGCGTGCTTGGCCCTCAGCTCGGTCATTGTGTCGATCGGGTCGAGGCCCGCGTTGGTGGCGAGGCAGATCGGGATTGTCTCGAGCGCGTCCGCGAACCTCTGGGCCGCGAGTTGCTCCCTCCCGTTGAGCTTCTCGGTCCACTTCATTACCTGTCCTGCGACCTCAGACTCAGGGGCCCCGCCTCCGGCCACGATGGCGGGCTTCTCGACCACGTCCTTGGTGACCATGAGCGCGTCGTGCATCGACCTCTCGGCCTCGTCCACTATCCTCTGTGTCCCTCCCCGGATGAGGATGGTGACGGCCTTCGGGTTCTTGCACCCCTCGATGAAGACCCACTTGTCGTCTTCCAGCTTGCGCTCCTCGATGAGCTTGGCGTAGCCGAGGTCCTTGGGCGTCAGGTCGTCGAGGTTGGTCACTATCCTTCCGCCCGTGGCCTTCGCGAGCTTCGTCATGTCGCTCTCCTTGACGCGCCTGACTGCCAGTATCCCCGCCTTCGCGAGGAAGTGCTGCGCGAGGTCGTCGATCCCCTTCTGGCAGATGAGGACGTTCGCCCGCGCTTCGCTCACCTTCTCGACCATCCCCCTGAGTATGTTGCTCTCCTCGTCCATGAACTTCTGCATCTGCTCGGGGTCGTTGATCCTGATCTCAGCCGAGAACTCCGTCTTCTCGATCTCCAGCGCGGAGTTGATCAGGGCTATCTTGGCCTCGTCGATCTTCTTCGGCATCCCCGAGTGGACGACCTCCTTGTCCAGGACCATCCCTCTGATGAGCTGGGTGTCGGTGATCGCTCCGCCGGGCTTCTTCTCCACCTTCACGTTGTCGATGTCCGCCTTCATCGACTTGTCTACCTTCTCCGATATCAGGAGGGCTGCGTCGACTACGACCCCGGCTAGGTGCGGGGCGTCCTCGTTCACGAGCTTGGTCATCATGCTCGTGTTGGCCACCTTCAGCAGGTCGGCCCTGCTCGTGGGGTCTATCCTCTCGGCGATCCCTTCGAGTATCTGCTGCGCCTTCTCGGCTGACCTCGAATAACCGTCCACGACCACGACCGGGTGGACGTCCTTCTGGATGAGCTCCTCCGCCTTGTCAAGGAGCGCTCCAGCGACGACGACGGCCGAAGTGGTTCCGTCGCCGACCTCGTTGTCGGTAGCCTTGCTGATCTCTACCATCATCTTCGCCGCGGGGTGCTGTATGTCGAGCTCCTTCAGCATCGTCGCCCCGTCGTTGGTGATCGTGACGTCTCCCATCGAGTCGACGAGCATCTTGTCCATCCCGCGCGGACCCAGCGACGTCCTGACCAGCTCGGCGATGAGCTTCGCCGCCGTGATGTTGTTCCTCTGGGCTTCCCTGCCTCTGGACTCCCCGGAGCCTTCCTTCAGGATGATTACCGGCTGACCTCCTGCTGCTGACATGTAAATCGACGGTAGACAACTTATAGTTGTATATAAGAATTCTCAACTGGCCCGGCCGGTCGGCGAGGCTTCACAGGTTGACTACACGAGCTGCGCGGTCACTTGGACGGACTGCCAGTACGTCCCAGCCACTTTCCCCGCCCCGTCTGAGAAGATTCCCTCGATGAGGAAGGAGTACGAGGCCCCCGGCTTGATCAGGGTCGTGGTCGGGATACCGAAGCTCAGCTCCTGCGTCCCCGACGAGATCGACAGCCCCGACTGGCCTCCTATCTGGGACCCATCGATAACCGCGTTCATGGACACCAGCGTGGCGTTCCCGAAGACGGAGACGTCGATGTAGAGGACCTGGCTGGTGACGTCCTCCACGGTGTGGACCTGCAGCAGGGGCTCTCCGATGGAGAAGCTGGGGCAGACTCCGACGCCCGCCGCGCAGGTGGGAGACGTGTCGTACTGGGTGGTGCTCGGGGTGGGGTTGAAGCCGTCGACTGCGAAGGCTATCGCGGCGGTGAAGCCCACCACCAGGAAGAGAGCCGCAAGGAACGCTACAAGGTTGGCGTGCTTCATTCGGGAGGTCTGCGTCGGCGCGCCGAAAAGGGTTGCCCTCTGGCGGAAAAGGACTAAAGCGACTGCCGGGAGGCTTCCCCGACTTGTCTGAGCCCCTCCCGCGCAGGCTCGCCGCGGAACTGGTGGGGACCTTCGTCTTCGTGTTGGTAGGCGCCGGCTCGGCGGTCGGCGCGAGGGCCGCCGGCGTGTCTGACCCCGGCTCGCTCCTGCTCATCGCGGCGCTCGGGAACGGGATAGGGCTCGCTCTCGCGGTCACAGCCACCATGGGGTCCTCGGGCGGCGTTCTGAACCCGGCCGTGGCCGTCGCCCTTTGGATCGGCAAGAAGCTTCCGGGCAAGGCGGTCGTGCCCTACGCCCTGGCAGAGCTCACGGGGGCCGTCCTCGCTGTGGGAGCCCTAGTCGTCTCTCTCCCTTCCTCTGTAGGGGGCGGGGCGGTGCACTGGGGGGCCCCGACGCTGGGCAGCTCGCTCACCCCGCTGCAGGGGACCGCCGTCGAGGCGCTGCTAACCTTCGTGCTCGTCTTCGCGATCTACGGCACGGCAATCGACCCGAGATCCCCCAAGGTGGGCGGGCTCGTCATCGGGCTGGCCGTGGTCGCCGACGTCCTGCTCGGCGGAGCCCTGACCGGCGCGGCGATGAACCCCGCGAGGGCGATGGGACCGATGCTCGCAGGCGCGTTCATACCGAGCTACTGGTACATCTACTGGCTGGGCCCCCTGATAGGGGGCGCGGCAGCCGCGGTTGCCTACACGCGCGCCATCGAGCCCTCGGCCTGATGACGCGAATAAATATGACGCCCGGGCCAGAGCCCGCGACTTGAAGTCGGCCGGCTCAAGGCTGAGCAGGGAGCAGGCGAAGGAGCTGCTGGACCGGCTGAACGCAGCCGTCGGGCAGGCCTCCGGCCGTAGCGCCAGGGAGGCGGTCGTGAGGTTCCTGAACTCGGCCGTCCCCACCTACTCGTGGGTTGGCATCTACCTGGTCGAAGGCAAGGACCTGGTCCTCGATGCCTGGTCAGGGCCCTCCGCCACAGAGCACACGAGGATCCCGATCGGGAAGGGTGTCTGCGGCTACGCGGCGAAGGCCGGCAAGACGGAGATCGTGTCCGACGTCACCAAAGACCCGCGCTACCTGCAGTGCTTCCTGTCTACGAAGGCTGAAATCGTCGTCCCGATCTTCAGGGGAGGGTCGGTCGTGGGGGAGGTGGACGTCGACAGCGACCAGCTGGACGCCTTCTCTTCCCTCGACAGGGAGTTCCTGGAAGCCGTTTCAGGCCGGGTCGCGCACCTGTGGTAGCGCCGCCCTAGTTTCGCCTCTATAACGTATGTTATATCCTTAAATACGCTGCGCGCTCGCGCCGGCCCAACCATGGGGCTCGAAATCAGGGGCCTGCACGCTTCGGTCGAGGGCAAGGAGATCCTGAAAGGGGTCGACCTGACCGTCGGTCAGGGGGAGACCCACGCGCTGATGGGTCCGAACGGCTCCGGGAAGAGCACGCTCGCCTACACGCTGATGGGCCACCCGAAGTATCAGGTGACGGCCGGGAGCGCCACCATCGACGGGAAGAGCATACTCGGCCTGACCCCTGACAAGCGCGTCAAGATGGGGCTCTTCCTCGCGTTCCAGTACCCGGTGAGCGTCCAGGGGGTCAGCATGTTCTCCTTCCTGCGCGCCGCCTACAACGCCGCCCACACCACTGACCCCAAAGAGCCTCCCACGATATTCGAGTTCAGGGAGGCGGTCGCCGAGAAGCTGAAGATGCTCA
>JASHUK010000107.1 GCA_030040055.1 Nitrososphaerales archaeon
TAATGAACGCCGCCCTCACCAAGGAGGACGTGGACTTCGCGGCCGGCGCGTTCGTGAAAGCGGGGAAGGAGCTAGCGATAGTCTAGGGAGAACGGGTCGCCGAGGTTCCACTCCCTCCTCGAGTACCGCTCTGTGACCAGCCTCGCCGCCAGTGCCGACTCCACCGCCGTCGGGGCGGAGGGCTCGAACCCGCCGGATGCGGACCGAAGCGCTTCGACGAACCGGTCCCTTCCGACTCCGCAGTTGGCGACCTCCGCGGGTCGGCTCCGCGGGTACCTCCGGGCCGGCGCCTTCGCAGCCGGCGTGGTGACCCTTCGCAGCAGGGCGAGGTCGGCGCCGAGGAGCATCGTCCCGTGGCACATCGCGGCCCTGTCTGAGATGTAGGCGGCCATCCCTGAGATCTTCCTTCCAGAGGAGTCGACGATCCTGTTGGGAGGGTCGAAGCTGGCCACGAAGGAGCAGGCTCTGAGAGCGGCGACAACGACGCCTGCAAACGACCGGAAAACCTCCTTTGCATCGGAGGAGTATGAGAGACGCTCGGAACTGCCGTTGCGCGGGACGACGAAGGTCCAGTTGGTGTTGCCCGGGCCGTTGTACACGGCGCCTCCCGCGGTGAACCTCCTCAGGACGGGGATGCCGGCCGCGTCGCAGTACTCGAGGTCGGTCTCCGCTTCGGCGAGCTGGGCCCTACCGAGGACGACCGACGTCTGGTTGTCCCACGTCCTCAGCAGGGGGGAGGCTGCGGCCCTGAAGAGGGCCTCCTCGAGGGCGAGGTTGCCCGCGGGATCCCCCAGCGTGGCGTCAAGGAACCTCCCGGCCAACTCGCCCTCAAGGTCCCCCGCACAGGTTAAGAACGTTGGACTGTGTCGGCGCCCCGACGATGCCCTACAAGCTCCTCCCGGACGTGGCGCTGGCCGACGTAGCCTTCGAGGCCGACTCGGCGACCGCCGGCGGGCTCTTCGAGGTCTGCGGTCGTGCGCTGACGGACATCATGGTAGACAGGAGGGGGGTCAGACCGACGAAGGAGCGGGTCGTCAGGATAGAAGGGAAGGAGCTGGACCGCCTGCTCTACGACTTCCTCACTGAGCTGATCGTCGTCAAGGACGTGGACTCTCTCCTGTTCAAGGAGTTCCGGGTGAGCCTCCCGGCCGGAGGTGGGCTGGTCGCACGACTGGAGGGGGAGCCGATAGACAGGAAGCGTCACAAGCTCAGGAACGACGTGAAGGCGGTCACCATGCATATGTTCGGGGTCAAGCGGCAGGGAAGACGATGGAAGGCGACCATCGTCCTGGACATCTGACGGAGCCGGCCCAGACTCGTCCGAACGCTTAAAGTGGGAACGGCCCCGGCTCGCCCGGCTGAGCGTTTCATAGATGCCCGTACCGCAATCGATCAGGCAGGTCTCCGACGTCTCGTGGGAGATCCCCCAGACGTACAAGCAGGGGATGCTGGTACCGGCCCGCATCTACGCGACCAAGAGGCTCCTCGAAGGCATGGACGGCGGCGTCCTTGAGCAGGTCACCAACGTCGCCTGCCTCCCCGGGATCGTGGGCAGGTCGTACGCGATGGCCGACGCCCACTGGGGATACGGCTTCCCCATAGGCGGCGTTGCGGCGTTCGACCTCGAAAAGGGCGTAATCTCCCCTGGGGGTATAGGGTCGACATCAATTGCCTCCACCCCGACTCGAAGGTATACGACGCCAACGGAGTCTGGACGCCGATCCGCGACGTGACGACAGAGGCTCAAGGTTTCGTCAGCCTGAACGCGAGGCCCACTCGACTCGGCACGAAAGCCGTGATGAAACAGGACAGGTGGGAGTCCGGGCGCGTCCTCAGGCTGGCGACGAAGTCAGGGAGGCTGCTAATGCTCACCGCCGACCATCCGGTGCTAACCAAGCGAGGCATGGTCGAGGCAGGGCAGCTCTCGCTCTCGGACAAGGTCGTGGTGGATCCTTCGGAAGGGATGCCTTACACGAGGCCCATCGACCTGGAACTGTTCTCGCCCGAGACCCTCGCAGGGGTTATGGAGAGGGTGGGGGTCACCTCCAGAGGGAACGCGAGGGCCCAGGTCCTCAACCAACTGAAGGAGCGTTCGCTCGACAGACTCGTGCTCAGCGACCCCAGGATGGCCCAGCTCCTGAAGATCCTGGGCTTCGTTTTCGGGGACGGGACGATCCCCGCGGTCGAAAGGGGCCCGTACGTCTCCTTTTACGGCAAGAAGGAGGACCTGGCCGAGATAGGGCGCGACCTCGAGTCGCTGGGCTTCGGCTCCCACGCCTTCAGCCGCCGACGCCACGCCAAGGTCAACACGGCCTACGATCCATCAGAGTTCGACTTCGAGGAGCACTCGCTCCAGGCCGCTTCGACTGCGCTGGCCGTGCTTCTCGTAGCGCTGGGCGCTCCCTACGGAAAGAAGGCATCGCAAGCATACGGGCTCCCTCAGTGGCTCTTCGCTTCTGAGCCCTGGCAGAGGAAGCTCTTCCTCGGGGCGTATTTCGGCGCCGAGCTGTCGAAGCCGAGGACTGTCAACGGCTACGACTTCCAGATGCCCCTCTTCAGCGTGAACAAGCTCGAGACCCTGGCGGACAGCGCCCTCGGGCTCCTCGATGACTTCAGGAGGCTCCTGCGCTCTCTGGACGTCGAGACGTCGGAGCCCTCAAGGGTGGATGGGTACAGCTACGACGGTGTCGACGGCAGGTCGATCGGCTTCAGGGTGGGGATCCTTTCGAACACCCCGAACCTCTCGCGCTTCCTCAGCCGTGTGGGATACCAGTACAATGACGGGAAGCGGAGGCTCTCGAGTCTCGCGGTCGGATACCTCGCTCACCTCCAGGGGGTGCGCGGCGAGCGAAACCGGGTCCGCCAGCTTGCCGTCGAGATGTACGCTTCTGGGGTCGGGGCTGGAAGGATAGTCGAGTCGCTGTCGTCTGAGGTGGCGGGTCCAAGCTTCATCAGACACTCGATTTGGGGCGGAAGGGGGACGGCACGGGTCTGGCGCGACCAGAGGTTCGAGCGGTACGCCGAAGAGAGGGAGCACGGCCAGACGGGCTTCATCTTCGACGACATCGTGTCGATCGAGTCGGTCGCCTACGAGGGGCCCGTCTACGACGTGACGATAGGGGACGAGTGTCACAACTTCGTGGCAGAGGGTGTGGTCGTCTCTAACTGCGGAATGCGGCTCATCTCGACCTCCTTGCGCTATTCGGAGGTCGCTCCGAAGGTAAAAGACCTGGTAGACAGGATTTTCAGGCTCGTGCCTGCCGGAGTGGGCGTCAAGGGGACGCTCAGGATCACCGAGTCCCAGTTCGACGAGATAATGAGGTACGGCGTCAAGTGGTGCGCCGAGAACGGCCTCGCATGGGAGGACGACCCGTCGCACGTGGAGGAGGGGGGGTACCTGAAGGGGGCGGACCCATCGAAGGTGAGCGCGCAGGCGAGGAGCAGGGGGAAGGAGCAGTTCGGGACCCTCGGCTCGGGCAACCACTACCTGGAGATACAGGTCGTCGACCCGGCGAGGCACTTCGACCCCGACCTGGCGAAGCACTTCGGGGTGGTACACGACGACCAGGTGATGGTGATGGTGCACTGCGGGAGCAGGGGCTTCGGGCACCAGATCGGGAGCGACTACCTGCGCGTCTTCGACGGGGCGATGCGGCGCTACGGCATATCCGTGCGGGACAGGGAGCTCGCGTGCGCGCCGTTCGCCTCCAACGAGGGGCGGGACTACTACGGGGCCATGGTCTGCGCGGCCAACATGGCGTTCACCAACCGGCAGGTGATAGTCCAGAAGGTCAGGGAGGCCTTCTCGGCCGTCTTCCACCGCGACGCCGAGTCCCTCGGGATGAACCTTGTCTACGACGTGTGCCACAACATAGCCAAGGTCGAGAAGCACACGGTGGACGGCTCCTCGAGGGAGCTCCTGGTCCACAGGAAGGGGGCGACCCGGAGCTTCGGCCCCGGGCACCCGGACGTCCCGGCCGCATACAGGAGCATCGGCCAGCCGGTAATCATCGGGGGGTCGATGGAGACCGGGTCATACCTCCTCGTCGGGACTGCGAAGGCGATGCAGGAGACGTTCGGCTCGACCGCCCACGGGTCGGGGAGGACCATGTCGCGCACCGCGGCGAAGAGGACGGTGAGGGGGGCGGAGCTGCAGCGGAAGATGCTCGAGAGGGGGATCTACGTGAAGGCGGTCACCATGGACGGGCTCGCCGAAGAGGCGGGGATGGCCTACAAGGACATCTCGGAGGTCGTCGAGACGATGGACCGGGCGGGGATTTCGAAGAAGGTCGTCGCGCTAAGACCGGTCGGGAACATCAAGGGCTAGCCGATGTAGCCGGGGCGCCCCTCTTTCCTCTCAGGTGCGCTCTCCCTCGCCTGCTCGGAGAGGCTCTGGATCTGGCTGATCAGCTTCTGGGTCTCCGCCGCCTTCTCCTTCAGCTTGGAGGTGTCGATCGGGATTCCGACGACCTTGGACAGCGTCTCCAGGACGGACTCCGACGCAGCCGCGTCAACGACGTACCCCGACGTCTCCCCAAGGAGGCACGCTCCCTGAAGCCCCCGCAGCGAGGCCATCCCGACCAGGACCCCGTTCATCCCGCTTATTCCGCCCTCCTTCATCAGGGTGACCCCTTCCCTCTCGAGTGCTTTCAGCATGTCCGCCGAAGTTCCCGACCCGAAAACCCTCGGGCTGTCCGAGAACGACCCCGTTATGTAGGCCGCCAGGGCGTACACCTTGTCGACCCCCCTCTTCTTCGCGAACCCTACCACGGCGTCTGCCAGCTCGTACTGCCCGCGCGACGTGGAGGGCTGCGCGTCGGCGGTGAAGACGTAGAGCCCTTCCCCTCCCCTCGGGGCGAAGTACAACTCCCCCTTCGGGGACTCTGCGACCCCGCCTTCTCCAACGTTCGCCTGCGGAGGGAAGTCGGAGCTCAGGTACTCCGCGACCTTCTCCAGGCCGAAAAGGTCGACCAGGTGGTCGGCCGCGAGCTTCCCCACGTACCCGCTGCCGGGCAGGCCGCAGACGAGGATGCCCCTCCCCTGACCCGCTTCACCCACTACCTTCTCCGTGATGAGCTGCCCGGCGCCCAAGCTACTCGTCCTTCCTCGTGCCCAGCTTCTCGCTGAGGTCCACCAGCTTCCCCCTGTCCTGCACCTTGATCGAGGTCTTCAGCTGGAAGCGCAGCCCCACCTGCCTGAAGATCGAGTACAGCTCCCCTCCGGAGACCTTCTCCTTGAGCCTCCCGTCCTTCACCATCGCCGCTATCTCGCCGACCAGCCGCCCGGTCTGCTCCGGGTAGAACGAGTACGCCGCGTCTAGGACTTCGGCGCCCCTGTCGTACAGCATCGATTCCACGACCTCCCGATCTGAGCGGGTCGGATCGGGGGAGGGCGCCGCCGACTTCAGCCGCCTCCTCATCGCCTCGAGCTTCCTGCGCTCTATGAGCTTGATCTCGACGTCTTCTTCCAAGGTCCGTCCAACCGACCTGCTGCGCCGATAAAACGGTTGCTGACAGGTGTCTCCGCCGTCGTCAGACCACGGTCTACGGCTGCGTGATCTTGATCGACTGGGTCGGACAGCTCGTCTCGCAGGCCATGCAGAAGATGCAGTCCATCTCCCTCACTGGGTCGGACTTGTCGCTCCTGTACTGGTCCCACTCAGGAGTCCCCTGCTGGACGATCGTGTCCTTGCCGGTCCCGGCCTGTCCCGGGTTGAGGTTCCACTCGAAGACGAACACGGGGCAGACGTCCATGCAGACGCCGTCTGCGACGCACGACTCCCAGTCGACAGCCACCTGGCTGCCGTGGATGCCGTTCGCCGTAGGGTATGGATTGCCATCCCCATCCATCCTGCTTGCTCCTCCCGCCCTGACCTTGTGGTTGTTGTGGTCGCCAGTCAGCGGGAACTGGTCGGGCTTCGACAGGAAGTTCGGGTCTATCGGGGCGGACTTGTATCCTACATCTCGGGTCAATGTCGGCCGAAGCGCGTCCTCCTTCGGGTGTTTTTAAGTCTAAGGCTCCCGAGTTCCGGTGCGTCTCAGGGCCCGGACCTGGACGGCTGCCTGAGTACTTGACTGACCGAACTGGGACACAAGCGAACCGCTCCTACAGCCACCTGCGTGTTGCCTTCTTGTACGACAGATAAGACTCGCCGAACCCCTTGACCAGTCCCGCCTCTTCCTGTGAGACCAGCCTGCTGAATACTGCGAACATCGCCACCAAGAAGATGAGCATGAGCAGGTTGACTTCAATCAAGAGGGCACCGAGCGCCATCAGCAAGACTCCCAGGTATCCAGGGTTTCTCGAATATTGGAAAACTCCGTCCACTACTAGGGTTCCTGGCACATGGCTCCACTGCATCCTCCGGCTTGAAATCAACAGCTGTCCGAGCGCCAGGTATCTCAGTACGAACCCAAGGGCGACTAGCACGACGCCCGGCGCGACGAGTGAAAGTGTTTCCACAACCGACAGGCCGAAGATGTGGCTAACCTCGACGGATACCAAGAGCAAGCCCAGAACTGCCAAGAGCCCGGCGATGGTAAGGCCCAATGGCAAAGCACGCACCCTGCTGTTTAGTCTCATCTCTGAGACCAAGCCGCGAGTCCACTAGATAATCGAGACGGAAAGCCTCGCCGCCTGGTCGGCCGCCTCCCCCAAGACACGTGGATGAGTTCTACTGCCTGAGCCTGCTGAGGCCGAGGGAGGCCGCTCACTTCCACATGACAGACCCTCCCTTCCGTGAAGGTCGCGAACCGGGCGCCTGTTATATCGCTGAGGGATGTCCGGACCCACGATGGCCGAGATCTGCCCCGGCTGCGGGGGTGTGCATGTGACGAGGTGGAAGACGGAGTTCGAGGGCCGGCGCATGACGAGGCAATATCGCTGCGACGGTTGTGGCCGCATGTGGCAAGAAATCCTAGTCAGGGAGCTACCGAGGAGACTGGCAAAGTAGGGCAGACCAAGTTAGCGATCATCAAATTCTTCCACGCGCCGCAACTTTGAGTCTAGTCGCGCGACTCGACGACGTCGAAGCCCCCGTCTTCGAGAAGGCAGTAGACGGTGATCGGCTTGAATGTGAATATCCCGACCTCGGCCACCCCCGGTATGCCCCTGAGCCTGGCCTCCGTCTTCTGCGGGTCGTCGAGCGGCTCGAACATCGTATCGAGGATGACGTTCCCGTTCTCCGTGAAGTAGGGGTACCCCTTGGGGAGGAGCCTCTCCTCAGGAAGGCCGCCGAGCATCGAAATCTTGACCTTCGCGCTCTCCCTCGCCATGGGGAGGACTTCTATCGGCACCTTCACTCCCCTTTCGCACAGCCTAGAGGCGAACTTGTTCTCGGAAGCCACTACTGCGACCTTCTTTGCCGCGCCCATCACGACCTTCTCCCTAAGCAGCGCCCCTCCCCCGCCCTTGATCAGGTTCAACCGGTCGTCCACCTGGTCCGCTCCGTCGATATCGATGTCGACCGACCCCGAGAAGGGGACCAGCTTGATTCCATTGCGCGAGGCGACCATCTCAATCTGGGTAGACGTGGGGACTCCCTGAATCGAGCCTGACTTTGCCAGGACTAGCGGTACGAGCTCCTCTAGCAGGACGGCGAGCGTTGAGCCGCTTCCGAGCCCCAGAACCGCGCCCTTCGAAACCTCCTTCGAGAGCTCCTTCGCGACTCCCTTGAGGGCGGGCCTGAGCTTGTCCAAGATTCTTGCGGTGTCCCTCTGGTTCTGGGCTATTAGGCGTTTGAACGACTCGCTGTCGGTCTTCTGACCCGTCTGCTCGTGGTCAATACAAGGTTCTTCGGAGGCAGAATGACCCTTGGATGCCGTCCGCGCTTCGCGCATACTGTTCACGTGTCATCACAATATTCCAAGTAGTTATGAAAGCTGACCGCTACAGAGCGGCGGTCTTGCCTATCTGACTCGCTAGTAGCGCAGACGCTCCAAGTGGGACGGCCTATTGTTTATTGCTCGACACTGCTGCCGCAAGTGTTGGAACTTGAACAAGCCGCTCGAGCGAAAGCAGTGCCAATTGTACTTCGGGACCCTGCTCCTTGCTTTTCTTGAGAATTTCATCTAGGTTTGCCAAGCTGTCTCACGAAATTATATCCTCTCCGCGTACTTAAGGATTCTTTCATAGAGTTCCGGCTCTTGCCGTTTTACCTCTTCAAGGACCTTGACCAGGGTTTGTTCGCGGTCAGACGAAGCCTTCAGTTTCGGCAGCTCGTTCTGAATCTCACCTGTGGCTTGCTGTACTAGACTGTTCGCCTGAGTTATCTGAATCGACGCCGTGTCCGATACTGCTTTGGCTGCGGTCTCACCGCCCTTAACCCCGAAGTAGTAGCCAACGACCGCCCCCATGAGCCCGCTCACGAGGGAGGCGTACTCTTCAGCGTCTGCAGGAGTCTGAAAGATTGCGAGCGCTGTTATGAACGTCAACCCTACAACGATTATGAAGATGGCAATCGTTGACCTGACGTATTCAGGCAAGTGCTCATGCCGTCCGGAACTTTGCACAGTCCTATTATCCGACACCCTGTGAAAAATCTTCTGGCCGCTGAGCGCTCGCACTACAGGGCTTCAGTGAATCTGCCCATCAGCTTTCCTGCTGCTTCTTGTCTATGTCGATCTGCTCTAGCTTGGTGAGGGCGTCCATCACTTCGTCTCTTATCTCCTTGACGCGCTTCTCCGCCTCGCTCATCTCGGGCTTCGCCCTCTTCTCCACGGCCCGCTCCAGCTCCGTCGCTCTCTCCTGCCTGGGGGCGGCTTCCTTCTTGATCGCGGCCGGGGCGACGACACCCAGCCGCTGCCTCGCGGACTCCAGCCGCGTCTCGATGTTCTGAATCTTGCTCTCGAATAGTCCTACAAGTTCGTTCCTGAGGCTCTCGAGCTCCCCCACCTCGACGACGAGCTCCACGTCCTTCAGCTTCGACTGCAGCTCCTTGATCTGGTCCGAGTACCTCTTGGAGATGGTCTCTCGCTCGTCCTTGGTTATGCTCCCCTCGCTCTCCGCCTCGTAGAGCTTCATCAGTGCAGACGACAGGAGGTCCCTCTCCACCATGATGGTCCTCATCTCCCTTCTCGACCTGTCCAGGTCGGTGGCGCTCATCGTCTTGGCCTGCCTCCCCATCTTTGGCTCGACAGGTTGTGCGGCAGGCGCGGCCTTCGGGCGGGAGTAGAAGACGAAGTATACCGCGGCACCGCCGAGCCCGGCCCCTACGGCCCCGGCCACGAGCCCGGTCACGAGGTCAAGCATCCGCGAGTTTCGTTCACAGGGACGGGGCAGTCCGCTAATAAAGTTAGGCGCGGACCCGGAGCATCAGCAGAAGCGTGCTAGGCGGGGGGCGGAGAGATCATGATGATGTTGTCTCCCCTGACGATGAGGGTCCCCAAGGAGTCCGACTTACCGTCGTCCATCACTTCCTCGGCCCTCTCCAGCGCGAGGTTCATGTGCTGGTCGAAGCCCTGCAGCGTCCCCCTGATCATCTTCCCGCCCTTCAGCTTGATCAGGACGATCTTCCCTACGCTCTCGTCCAGCACCTTGACGGCCATGTCGACGGACATTCGTGAACCCTGCCCCCGCCGCCGGATGGATTTATTTAAGCAATCATCCGCGCGCGGCCATTGAAGAAGTGGGTCCAGTCGAGGCGGGAGTCTGCGGAGACCATCGCCGCCATCGAATCCTCCCTCGGGGTCTCACTGAACCTGCAGAAGTCGGCGCAGGCGAACTGCGAAGAACCGGAGGACGGCGTCGTCTTCGTCCACTTCGACAACATGGTCTTCGTGCTTTCGAAAGGGAGCTACATCCCGTTCCTCGGCTCCCCCGATGCGCTCGCGCTCTTCCAGACCGCTACCGTCGACGAAGGGGCGATAAGGTTCCTCCTGAACGGGGCAGATGTCATGCGCCCCGGCATCAAGGAGCTGGGGGACTGGGGCCCAGCTGGGAGGATAGTCGTCGTGAAGGAGGAGAAGAAGGGGCGCGCAATAGCCGTGGGGGCGTCGACTGTGCCTGGCTCGGAGGCCATCGAGATGAAGAAGGGGACCTGCATCAAGAACCTCCACCACGTCGGCGACAGGTTCTGGACGCTCTACAAGCAGGTCTGAATAGTTTCGACACACCCTCTCCTTATATTCCAAGAACGGATTTCGCGATTTCTGAAAAACACGTCACAAGATGGTCTAACAAAGTTACATCTGCTGTAAAATTGCGCGTCCCGGTTCACCCTTAATAATGGCCGCAAGCAAATCGGGAAACTG
>JASHUK010000108.1 GCA_030040055.1 Nitrososphaerales archaeon
CCTCTGTTTCTGTTCCTCGCTCCCCCAGTGCTGCACGGTCATCTGGCACAGGGCCATGTGCACGGAGAAGAACGTCCGGATCCCCGTCCCCTCCCTCCCTATCCTCTCTATGGCCAGTGCGTAGGTCACGAGGTCGGCCCCCTGCCCGTCGCCGTACTTCCGCGAGGTCGGGAGCCCCATGAGGTGGGCGGCAGAAAAGAGCGGCCTGACCTTGTCGTTGATCCTCCGGGCGAGGTAGCACTCGTCCTCCACCGGCCTGATCTGGAGGCACGCCCTGTCCACCTGCTCCAGCAGGAGCTTCTGCTCCTCGGAGACCTCGAAGTCCATCCGCGAGAGGTTCATGAACTCGTCCTGCTCCAGCAGACCCCCTTACCCCCTGCGCCTCTCCTTCTGCACCCGCCCTCTTACGTGTTCAACGATCTCCTGAAGCGAGCTGCCCGGGCCGTAGAGCCCCGTGATGCCCATCTTCATGAGCCTGGGCTTGTCCTCCTCGGGGATTATCCCTCCGCCGACCACTATGATGTCCCCGCCGCCGAGCTTCTCCAGCTTCCTCTTGACCAGAGGGAACGCCGTCATGTGGGCCCCGTTCAGGAGGGACAGGGCGACGACGTCGACGTCCTCGTCCACGGCCATCTGGGCGACCTGGTCGGGGGACGGCAGCAGGCCGCTGTATACGACCTCCATCCCCGCGTCCCTGAAAGCCCGGGCGAGGACGAGGACCCCCCTGTCGTGGCCGTCCAGCCCTGGCTTGGCCACGAGGATCCGTATCCTCCTCGTCTTCGCGGTCTGCGCCTTCAAAGCGGCCATCCTGACCGTCCCGAGCCTAGAAATGCTTTGTCTGTCCGTGGCCCCTACAGGATCATGGGCTCGCGCCACTCGCCGAAGGCCTTCCTTCCCTCGGCGACTATCTCCCCCAGCGTGGCGTACCGCATCACGGCTTCCATCATGGGGTAGATCGAGTTCGCGCGCTCGTCCTCGAACGCCTTCTGGACGGCGGCCAGCGACTCCGCCACCTTCCGCCCGTCCCTCTCCCTCCTGACCTTCTGCAGCCGCCGGATCTGGGCCTTCTGCGCCCTGAAGTCTATCTTGAGGGTGTCGATCGGTTTCTCCTCTTCCTCTGTGAACTTGTTCACCCCGACCACCCTGTCCTTCCCCTCTTCCAACCTCCTCGACAGCCTGTAGGAGTTCTCCGCTATCTCCCGTTGCAGGTAGCCTGTCTTGATGGCCTTCAGCAGCCCGCCCGCCGACTCTATCCTGTCGAAGTACCTGTAGGCCTCCTCTTCCATACGCTCCGTAAGCCACTCCACGTAGTACGACCCTCCGAGGGGGTCGATTACGCCGGGTATCCCGGTCTCTTCAGAGATGACCTGCTGGGTCCGCAGGGCCACCTCCACGGCCTTCTCCGTAGGCAGCGCCCACGCCTCGTCGTACGAGTTGGTGTGGAGCGACTGGGTCCCGCCCAGTACCGCTGCCAGGGCTTCGATCGCGGTCCTCACCACGTTGTTCAGGGGCTGCTGCCACGAGAGCGACGCTCCCGACGTCTGCGTGTGGAACCTCATGAGTAGGCTCCTCTTGTCGGTCACGCCGTACTTCTCCCTGAGGACGGTGGCCCAAATCCTCCTCGCCGCCCTGAACTTCGCGATCTCCTCGAAGAAGTCCATCGTGGAGTTGAAGAAGAAGCTGAGCCTCGGCGCGAAGTCCTCGGCCTTCAGCCCCGCCTCCCTTCCGAGCTCGATGTACCCGAACCCGTCGGCCAGGGTGAAGGCGAGCTCTTGGGTGGCGCTGGACCCGGCCTCCCGTATGTGATACCCGCTGATGCTGATGTAGTTCCATAGCGGCATCTCCTTCGTGCAGTACACCATCAGGTCGCGCACCAGCCTCAGGTGGGCCTCCGGGGGATAGACCCACTCCTTCTGCGCGATGTATTCCTTCAGCATGTCCGCCTGCACGGTCCCCCGGAGGGACTTCGCGGGGATCCCCCTCTTCCTGGCCACCCCCGCGTACATGCAGGTCAGTATGGGGGCGGGGGCGTTGATCGTCATCGACGTGCTGACCTTGTCCAGCGGTATCCCTCCGAATATCACCTCCATGTCCTTGAGAGAAGAGACGTTCACCCCGCAGCGTCCGACCTCCCCGTGCGCCCTTTCGTGGTCGCAGTCGTACCCGTAGAGCGTCGGCATGTCGAAGGCGATGCTCAGCCCCGTCTCGCCGTGGGCCAGCAGCAGCTTGAGCCTCCTGTTCGTGTCTTCGGGGGTGCCGAACCCCGAGAACATCCTCATCGTCCAGAGCCTGCCCCGGTACATGTTCGGGTAGACCCCCCTGATGTACGGAAAGACCCCGGGGAAGCCCTGGGACCCGTAGTCCAGGTCCTTGACGTCGGCTGGGGTGTAGAGCGACTTCACCGGTATGCCGGACGCGGTCTGGAAGTCCTCCCTGGTAGCCTGGGAGTGCGCCAGCCACGGCGAGAGCACATCACTCTCCCACTGCTTGACCCCTTTCTCGATGTCCGCGATCGCCTTGTGGTCGTACAGCCTCCCGCGCTCCCTCCTTGCGGCCCCCACCGACTTCGCCTTTCCCTTCCAGTAAGGCTCCCCGCCCTCTCTGAGCAAGCCAGGGCGACCTTCGCGCGGCCCGAAATAAAGCATCGTCTTCAACAGATAAGAACACCCGGGGGGCGTCA
>JASHUK010000109.1 GCA_030040055.1 Nitrososphaerales archaeon
CGTCCTGTCTCGTTCGAGGACCAGACCACCCTCCCTGAAGCGGGGTATCCCAAGGTCCTCGCCACGCAGTTTACCCTGGCCCCGACGCTGGGGGTGGCCGGGGTGCAGCTGAGGGCGAGGGCGTCAACGTGCACGGTCACCGGAAGGGACACCGCCATCCCGGAGGCGGAGTCCGTGGCGTTCAGCTCGAAGTGCCACACTCCCACGGCGTTCGCCCCCAGCGTGTCGAAGTCGTATGTGGCCGCCGTCGCCCCCGAGACGGGCGAATAGACCGCGGCCCCAGGCGACTCGGCGTACCACTGGTAGGAGTACGGCGGCGTCCCGCCGACCACCGTCGCGGAGAGCACCGCCGACCCGTTCTGGGCGATCCCGAGGTCTGACTGGGCGACCGAGACCAGCAGCGACGCGCGCGAGATGCCGTCGGTCGCAGTGACGGACGCCGACCCTGAGTCCGCGGCGTACACGACGTCGGCGGCCGAGTACAGCGCCAGCCCTTCAGGGCCCTTGCCGAGGGGGCCCGTGGCGACTACCGAGTTCGTTGACGCGTTGAGCACCAGCATGACGGCGGGATAGTAGTCGTCGACGTAGAGCATTCCCGTGGCCGGATCGGCCGCGACTCCCGAAGGGTAGTCCCCTCCGGACACCGTGGCGGCCACAGTGTTCGACGAGGCGTTTATGACCGATATCGAGTCCGAGTAGTAGTTGGTCACGTACACCGTCCCCGTTGCGCCGTCGACCGAGACCGCGCGCGGCCCAGACTCGACCTGGACGGTCGCCGCGTACGAGTATGTCGAACCGTTGACGACCACGACCGAGCCGTAGCTGAACCCGGGGCCCGGGGACGTGACGTACACCATGTCAGAGACGACGTCTACCGCCACCCCGGCCGGTTCCCCGCCTATCGGGACCGTGGCCGCCACCGTGAGCGTCGCTTCGTTGACGACCGAAAGGGTCCCGGACCCGGTGTCGGCGACAAAAAGCAGGCCGGTCGACGAGTCCGAGGCGACTCCGGTCGGGTCAGTCCCGACCGAGACCGTCGAAACGGCGTAGGTCGACGCGTTGATGGCCGACACGTCGCCGCTCCCCGAGTCGGACACGAACACCTCTCCTCGCGCGGGGTCAACCGCCACCCCCGACGGGTCCGACCCGACGGTTACGGTGGTGATGGTAGCGTCCGTGGTGCAGTTGACGACGCTGACCGTCCCCGACTTCTGGTTGGCGACGTAGAGGGTGCCGGCCGGCTGGTCGACGCCTACAGCCACGGGGCGGCTTCCCACCGGTATGGTAGCTGCTGTGGGGAGCTGAACCTCGGCCGCCGTCCCGGCGACCGCTGAGAACACGAAGAGCAGCGAGAGCGAGAGCGCCAGCGCACGGAGGGCCGACGCGCGCCGCGAAGGGCCACCCATGACTTCTCGTGAGGGCGGAGGGAAGTTATTAGGCTTCCCCAGGCGCCAGGGAGGTTGCGCCCCTGAAGCCGGGGTCAGAGGTACTCGCGGACGTCGACCTCGTTTCTGGGGGTCCCCCCCTCGAGGAACTCCCTGACGTTCCTGGCTGCCCGGGCGAACGGGACGGAGAGTGCGTCCCCGAGAGGAAGCCCCGAGATGTGGAGGGTCCCCGCGAAGTTCGGGAGGCCCCAGGCTGCCGTGTCGAAGACCTCCCTGCCGTCCCTCTTCCAGAAGACGTCCGTGGCGTACCTGCTTTCGGGCCTTTCCCCTAGCCATTTTATCAGCCCGGCCTCGTCGACCGTCTCGCCCCTCCCTACGTTCACGACCAGCACCGCCTCCTTGCACCTGGAGAGCGTAGGGTATCCTACGAGCCCCCTCGTCTCCCTGCTCAGGGGAAGCGCGATGACGATGGCGTCGGCCCCGGCGGCGGCGTCGGCCAGCTCGGAGGGGGCGCGCCTGTCCGCGAAGAACTCCGGGTGCTTGAACGACCTGGAAACGCCCACGACCCGCATCTCTAGCGATGCCGCCAGCCTGGCGACTTCGGACCCTATCTCTCCGCCCCCCACCACGAGGAGGCTTTTCCTCCTGAGTCTGCGGGGAGGGGTCCTCTGGTTCCTCAGGTGGATGCCCTTCGAGATGCCCAGCAGGAGCCCCCACGCGTGCTCCGCCACCGGCTCGGTGAAAGCGCCGGCGTTGGAGAAGACCCTGACCCCGCTGGGGATATCCCTTAGCGGCAGGGCGTCCACCCCGGCCGACAGGGTCTGGATCATCTTGAGGCTCTTCGCGGCCGCCAGAAGCTCGGGTTTGACCCTCGACGGCCACGCCATCAGCGCGGCCCCTTCAGCCACGATCTTGTCCTCGGCTGGAAGCTCGAATACCCTGTAGGCGGCCAGCTCCTGTTTCGCTTCGGGGGTCAGCGCGTCCCCCGCCAGCACGACCGGCTGCGGCTTCATGCCTACCGCCCTACTTCAGAAGGGCCCTGATCGGTATGTCCTGGGTGACCCCGTTGGGGAGCGACCGCCTGATCGATACGGGGAGGGCGTCCTCCTCGAGCTCGGTCGTCGCTATCTGTATCGGGCCGCTGAACCCTGCGTCCAGGGAGATGAACGGCGGCGCACCCATGGCTATCTGGAGCGACCTAGCCCCGACGATCCTCGCCCTTTCGAACCGGGTCAGCTTCGGCGGGCCTACCTTGACTTCAAAGCCCGATAGAGAAGGCTGCCTAGTCTTCTGTGTCCTTGCAGGAGCCAATCAAGAGCCTCGGGGATGTTAGCGCCCGTTTCAGTCGTTTGATAAATCTTTCCAACGGGGCTCTGGTTCCTGCGGGCCGTCGCCCCCGAGACCCGTCCGGCCGACAAAAGGATAAGTGCGAAACGTGAAAGGGGAGCTCATTGGAACAGGACGCCCCGCCCCAGGCGGGCTCTGTGTCGAAGGTCGTCGTGTCCGCCCTCGTCAGAGGCAGGGGGGAGGCATCGGTCGCGGTCTACCGCCACCTGGCCCCTCTAACGGTCAACGCCCTCCTGAGGACCCTCCCTCTGGAGGGGCGGGTTAGCAGCCAGCCGGCGATGACCGCCGTCTTCGCGACACTGAGGGTGGGGGTGGAGAAGCCGCGCCTCGCCTTCGAGCGGGGAGACGTCGCATTCCTGGCCTCCGGGGAGCTCCTGTGCTTCTTCACGTCCCCCGCCAGGAGTGACAGGCCGCTCAACCCGGTCGGGAAGGTCGAAAGCGGGCTGGAGTTCCTAGCGGCGGCGAGGCCGGGCGACGTGGTAGCACTGTCGCAGCCAGTTCAGTAGTCTTGGCCGTTTCCGTCACGCGACGGACCAGATCGCGTGCCCGCTGAAGCCGCCCTGGCGCTTTATCGCCTTCTTCTCCTCCAGCCCCCTGAGGACGCCGGTGGCTATCGAGGCGTTCACCCCCAGGGCCCTCGACGCAGAGAATACCGTTATCGCCTTCAGAGGGGTCAGAGCCTTGATCATCTCCGCCTCGGTCGCTCTCGGCGGCAGGAATGGGAGCCTCTTCTGCTGCTGCGGCCCCTGCTTCTCCTTCGTCTTCTTGCCCTTCTCTTCGGTCCCCTGCTCCGTCGCCGTCGAGTCCTGCTTCTTCTCCATCGAGGCGAGCGACTTCTTCTTGACTCCTCCCAACTTAGAACGCAACCAGCTGGCGGCCACGCGGAATTAAGCTTTCGCTCTCTGGCGGCCCATCGCCCGCTGGGGAGAGTCAGCTGCTTGCCGCAGCTTCAGAGGAGGTGGGCTTCGCTTCCCGCCAGACGAACGGCAAAGCCGCGACAACGCAGACGACGCCAGCGAGTATCAAGAGCACACCGGACACCCAATACGAGGGGTCGATGTACAGCGTCGGGCAAGCCGCGATGATGGACTGCACCGGCGGGCACGAGACGATTTGGACGTTGGAAAGAGCCTCCGTAGCGAGGACGGTTCCCGAGAAGAGAGTGAGCACCGACGCCAAGCACAGAAAGAACCCAACACGTTTCATTGTGCCAGCCTTCCTTGTCAGACTTGCGACCTCTGCTGAAGGTCTGGGCGCCCCCTCGGCCTCAGGCGAACCCTGCGCCGGAGTCTGGTCCTTCATGTCCGGAAGACTCACGTGAACTTACAGGTCTCGAGTCATAAAAGGGTTGACTTCCATGGACCGCCGGACTAACGGAGAGGCTCCGGCGCTCAAAAGGAATTAAGGCGGTTGGCTGAACTGTCACCTGCTTGCTATACTCCCGCGTGGCTCAGTGCTACTCGCGCCTCGAGTCCACCGACGGCCGCAACGAAATGACCGAAGTCTTCGCATCCCTTCTCAAGGAGACCCCCGTGGAGGAGATACCCCAGCTGGTGTACCTCACCCAGGGGAAGCTGGGGCCGGACTACGAGGGGGTCGAGCTGGGACTGGCGGAGAAGAACGCGCTGAAGATCCTGGCGGCGGCGTCGGGGCTCCCCGCGGACAGGGTCAGGCAGGCATACGTCAGGCGGGGGGACATCGGGACGGCCGCGGAGGAGCTGCTCGGTAGCCGTGCGCAGGGGACGCTCTACTCCGAGGGGCTCACCCTCGGGAGGGTCTACGGGACGCTGCTCAGGGTGGCGAAGAGGGCGGGCGAAGGGTCCGTCGAAGCGAAGCAGCGGGAGATGGTTAGCCTCCTGAACGACGCCTCACCGCTTGAAGCAAGGTACGTCATGCGGTCGGTGACGGGCCAGCTGCGGCTGGGGGTCGCCGACTACACCGTCCTCGACGCCTGCGCCCTCGCCTTCGAGGGGGACAAGAAGGAGCGGCCGAGGGTCGAGAGGGCCTACAACCTCCATCCGGACCTGGGGCTGATAGTGAAGACCGTGGCGTCCCGGGGCGCGGCCGGGGTGGCCAGGGTGCGGCTCCAGGTGGGGGTCCCTGTCAGGCCGATGCTGGCGGAGAGGCTCTCCTCCGCCGCGGAGATAGTGAAGAAGCTCGAAGGGAAGGAGGTGGCAGCCGAATACAAGCTCGACGGGGAGAGGCTCCAGATCCACAAGGACGGAGGCCGTGTCTCCCTGTTCTCGCGGAGGCTTGAGGTGATCACCGGGCACTATCCCGACGCCGTGGGGCTGGCTCAGCGCCACGTGAAGGCGAAGACGGCCGTACTCGAGGCCGAGGTCGTGGCGATAGACGAGGACACCGGCGAGTACCTGCCGTTCCAGGAGCTGATGCACAGGAGGCGGAAGCACGGGGTCGACGAGGCCGTGGCCAAGTACCCGGTGGCGCTGAACTTCTTCGAAATACTCCTGCTCGACGGCAGGGACGTGACGGGGAGGCCGTACACGGCGCGGAGGGCCCTCCTGGAGAAGGCCGTCGAAAGGACGGAGCGGACAAGGGTCGTCCCGTCCATCCGGTCGTCGGACCCGGCGAGGATCGAGGCGTTCATGGAGGAGTCGATCGCCAACGGCTGCGAAGGGCTGGTGGTCAAGGACCCCGCGTCCCCCTACAGGGCGGGCGCGAGGGAGTTCGCCTGGATCAAGCTGAAGCGCGAGTACCGGAGCGAGCTGACAGACACGATAGACCTGGTGGTGGTCGGGGCCTTCCACGGCAAGGGAAGGAGGGCCGGGACCTACGGGACCTATCTGCTGGCTTCCTACGACCCGGCGAGGGGGCTCTACTCC
>JASHUK010000110.1 GCA_030040055.1 Nitrososphaerales archaeon
CGTCGCCCCGGTTCACGCTCTTCTGGCCCTGCCCCGCAGGGTCGGCTATTTAGAAATTGCCACTACCGGCTTCCTTAGGTGACCATGCAATATCCGAAATCCTCCGTATGAAGGCTCCTCGGGCGTCCCCTAGTGTAGGCTGAGAACGTCGCAACCAGTCCTATGACTCTCTCAATCCCCGCCGCGCCGTGCCCGCGCCGACACAATCACGCTTTTATCGGGCGTGAGACGGCTGCCGGTTCCCGTGCCCCTGAAGAACAGGAGGATGGAGTACTCTTGGCCGGAGACGAAGGTCGACGGGGCCAGGCTGATGACGGACAAGCGGAAGTACTCGTTGGGAGACACCATCAACGGGAGCGTCGGCTTCCGCGTCGTCGGCGGCATAAGGGAGGCCTTCCATCCCGACGTGTGGACTGTCGCCTGGGAGGACTTCGACAAGCTGTTCAGGCTGAGGATGAGGCTGTCCGCGGGGACCAGGAGCGGCCTGCGCACGAGGAAGTTCTGGGAGATCAAGAAGGAGGTCAGGAAGGCCAGCTTCTACTGGAGCCGGGACCCCGACCTCCCCTACAGGATATGGGCGATGATAGTCCCGGAGGACGGCGGTCCCCCGAAGATCCCGACGGACGTGGAGGACGCGAAGTCGATGATGTTCGACGTCACCAAGGCCTTCTCCATACCGGCCGAGTCGCTGGGGAGGGGGAAGAAGACGCTGGCCGGGTCGGTCGACGCCAGATGGGGGAGGCGGAGCTTCATCGAGAAGGGAAGCGTCTCCTCTAAGACGAAGCCGGTGGCGATAGAGATTGAGTGAGTCGGACTGGCTGGCCGAAGTGACGTGGGCGGCGGACAACGTCTTCCTGGGCTCGGACACCTCGGGGCACACCGTGGTCTATGACTCGACCGAGAAGGGCCCCTCGAAGGGGATAGGGCCGATGCGGAACCTCCTGACAGCGCTGGGGGCGTGCACCGGGATGGACATCGTGGCCATCCTCAACAAGCGCAAGCAGAAGCTTACCTCGCTGAAGATCCTCCTGAGGGGCGGACGCCCGGAGTTCGGGCTCCCGAAGCCCTGGACGTCCATCCACATCAAGTACGTCCTCTCCGGCGAGAACCTCGAAGTGAGATACGTGGAGGAGGCCATCAAGGACAGCACGGAGAAGTTCTGCAGCGTCGGCGCGACCCTGACGCCGACAGCAAACATCACGCACTCGTACGAGATAGTGCCCTAGACGTCCAGGACGACCTTCCCGAAGTGGTCTCCCGACTCCATCCTCCTCTGCGCGTCCGCGGCCTTCGCGAGCGGGAACTCGCTGTCGACCACGGGCCCGACCTTCCCCTGCCTGAGCAGCTCCATCGCGTCCAGCAGCTCCCCCTTGCCGGCCATGAAGCTCCCGTATATCGTGAGCTCCCTGTTGAAGACGTACCTGAGGTCGGTCACGGCGTCCGCCCCCGTCGTCGCGCCGCAGACGACCAGCCGCCCCCCCTTCGCCAGGGCCCTCAAGCTCCCGGCCCAGGTCGCCTTCCCGACGTGCTCGACCACGACGTCCACCCCCCTCTTCCCGGTCAGCCGCCTCGCCTCCTCCAGGATGTCCTGGGAGCCCCTGTCGATCACCTCGTCGGCGCCTATGTCCCTGGCCTTCCGCCCCTTCTCTGCCCCCGCGGCGGTCGCTATCACCCTGGCGCCTTGGGCCTTCGCGATCTGGATCGCCGCCGACCCCACCCCCGACCCCGCCCCCAGAACCAGGACCGTCTCCCCGGCCACGAGACGCGCCTTCGTGACCAGCATGTGGTACGCGGTCAGGAAGACCAGCGGGAAGGCCGCGGCCTCGGCGTCGGTCAGCCCGGCAGGCCTCGCGACCAAGTTTCTCCTCGGCACCTTCACCAGCTCCGCGTAACCGCCGTCGGTCCCGTAGCCGACTATCGAGTAGTACCTGCACTGGTTGTCCCGTCCGGTAAGGCACTTCTCGCAGCGGCCGCACCCCAGCCCGGGGTTGACGACCACCTGGTCCCCCTTGCGGAACTCCTTCTCCTCCGGCGGGACCCACTCCACCGACCCGGCGATGTCGCTCCCGGAGATGTGCGGGAGGGGTATCTCGACGTCGGGGAGCCCGTTCCTCGCCCAGATGTCCAGCCTGTTGAGCGCGCAGGCCCTGACCCTCACCAGGGCCTCGTCGGAGTCCGGGACCGGGTCCGGGGCGTCTTCGTAGGAGAGCACCTCGGGTCCCCCGTGCCTGTGGAACCTTACCGCCTTCATCGCCTGGCGGGCGTCTTCCGTTCTTTTTACCCTTCTGCGAATACTTTCGGAAGACCCTCCTTCCTTAGTTCGATGTAGCACATAATCAAGGTTATAAGGCGAAAACCGGCGGAACGTCAGAAAACCTTCATGGTGCTCCAGCGCTCCGTTTTCAGGGACGAGAGCCTGCTCTTCCCCGAATACCTCCCGCACCAGATCCCGCACCGCGACGCCCAGCTCAGGGCGCTCGAGCTCTACTTCCAGAGCGTCGTCCAGAACGCGTCGAAGGCCAGCCAGAACGCCATGATCTGCGGCCCTGTGGGCTCCGGCAAGACCCTGCTGGCGAAGAAGCTGGGGGAGTCGCTGCAGAAGAAGGCCGCCCTGTACGGGAACCTCGTCAAGATGCTGCACATCAACTGCAGGATCGACAAGACGCTGCAGGCCGTGATGGTGAAGGCGCTCGCCTCGCTGGGGCAGAGCTTCCCGTCGCGCGGGTACAGCTTCGAGGAGCTCCTTTCCGTCCTCGTGGAGGAGCTGAGGAGCAACCGGATGCACATGATCATCACGTTCGACGAAGTCGACTCCCTGATAGTCTCCGACCCGTCAGCGCTCTACACGATAACCCGGCTCAGGGAGACCGAGCAGGGGAGCCAGGTCTTCTCCTCGCTCCTGATCTCGAAGACCCTCGACTACATGAAGGCGGTCGACCTCAGCACCATCAGCTCGGTCCAGAGGAACGTCGTCACGCTCGACCCCTACTCGAGCCCGCAGCTCCTCGACATCATAGCCTCCAGGGGGGAGGCCTTCGTCGACGGCGCCTTCGCCGAGAGCGCGATGCAGCTGGCCGCCGACATCGCCAGCATCTACGGCGACGCGCGCTACGCGCTGGACCTGGTCTACGGGGCCGGGAAGCAGGCGGACATCCTCGAGTCCCCGAAGATCCTTCCCGACCACGTCAGGGCAGCCAGGGCCTGGCTTCCGCCGCAGTTCAAGAAGGAGGAGCTCCGCTACCTCAGCAGGCACCAGAGGCTGATACTGATGGCCGTGTCGAACCTCCTGAAGAAGGGGGACTCGACCCGGGTGACCATCGGCGAGGTCGAGAAGAGCTACGGGGTCCTCTGCGAGAGCGCCGGGATCGGGCCCAACCACCACACGCAGGTCTGGAACGACGTCAGCGAGCTTTCGAGGAAGGGGATCATAGAAACCGAGCTCTCGGGGAAGGGCATGAGAGGAAGGACGACCCTGATCGGCCTCTCCATAGTCTCAGCGAAGGAGCTGGTGATGGAGCTGGAGAAGGAGATGGTCGCCGACGCTCGAAGTTGAGCGTCTCTTCTCCTCCTACGGGAGGACGAAGGTGCTCACCGTCATGCTCGAGAGCGGGGAGCTGAACATCTCGGAGATAACGAGGCGCTCTGGGCTCTCCCACACGTCGGCCTCGCGCCACCTGGAGTTCCTCAGCAGGGCGGGGATACTGAAAGAGAAACGGTTCAACAGGATAAGGATATTCAGCCTGGAGCGCTCCAGCCCCCTGGTGGGCGCCCTGTCCCGGTTCCTGGCGGAGTGGAAGAAGGCGAGGGACATCAGCCAGGCTGCCGTCACCCTCTGACAGCCCTCGCGGCCTCCTTCTCCACGAAGGCCGCGTAGTTCTCCTCCAGCTCGAGGCCGGAGACAAACGCCTCCCGGAACCGCCGGTCGGCGCACAGCCGCATCAGGTACGGGACGTCCTCGACCAGCCCCCCGGCGACGCTGACGCCCAGCCTCCTGCCCGTCAGCGCGGCGATGTCCTTCAGCTTCTTCGAGTCGTTCCAGATACGGACCTGCAGCGGCCAGGGGGTCGCGTCGGCGGAATACTTCGCCCCGGCGTCGCCCACGGCCGGCCAGAGCTCCGCGACCAGCATGGTGTCCAGGTACCTCAGGAGCCTCCAGTCCTGGCTCACGAAGATCCTCCCCAGCAGGAGGTCGGCCCTCGAGACCACGTCCAGCGCGGCGGCCCTCCTCTCTTCGTGGATCTTCGCCTTCGCCACCGCGACGAACAGGTCCCTGACCTTCTCCCTGGCCTGTCCGGGGTATCCCCTGATGGCCCTCAGGGCCTCCTTCTGGCTGAGCGCGTCGAAGAACCCGTCAATCGACCGCTCCCTTGTGACCTCCTCATCCTTGGCAGACGGCAGCCCGCTCTGGAGGGCGTTGATCGCCGCACGGAAGTCGCCGTTGGCCGCCCCCGCGATCTCCGCGAGCCTTCCGGGCTCGGCTTCGACCCTTTCCGCCGCCGCTATCTCCTCCAGCACGGAGACCACCTCCTCGGCGGTGGGCTTCAGGAACTGTATCTTCGTCGCCACGCTCGAGAGCTTCCTGACCTCGTCGGACTCCGGGTCGTTGGCCGCCATCACGACCGGGTTCGCGCTCCGGCGGACGGCGTCCTTGATGAACTCGACCGCCCCGTAGTCAGCCCTTCCGGCGAGCCCGTCGACCTCGTCGAGGAAGACCAGCGTCCCGACCCCTTCCAGGGTCGTGCTGGACACCGCCTCGGTCAGCTTCTTCGAGAGGGCCCCCTTGGTCCTGGTGTCGCTCGCGTTGAGCTCGACGAGGTTCAGCCCGAGCTTCGCCGCCAGCAGGTGGACGGTGGTGGTCTTCCCGACCCCAGGGGGACCGACCAGCAGCGCCGCCTTCCCGCCCTTCTTCCACTTCCGGGCCCAGCCAGCCAACTTGTCCTTCGCTTCAGGGTTCCCGGCCACGAGGGACATCTCCTTCGGCCTGTGGCGTTCGGTCCACATCTAGACCCCGCCCCCGACGAACACGATCAGGCCGGCCAGCATCCCGGCCAGGGCGATGGTCTTCACCCTGTGCGCGTTCCCGGCATCGGGCTTGGCCAGTATCGAGGCCGCGAGGTAGACGAAGATGGCGTCCGGGACCAGGACCCCGTACGGGTAGAACCGGTTGACGACCCCAAGGGCTATCGGGACCCAGCTAGTGACGACCGCCAGCAGGAAGAACACCGCCCCGACCGCCGAGGCCGCCCTCTGGCCGTTCGCCCTGGCGATCGAGTTGATGCCTCTCTTCGCGTCTCCCTCCGTGTCCGCCATGGCCTTCACCACCTCCCTCCCGACGCCGGAGAAGAAGGCCGTGGCGGCCATGAGAAGGAGGAGGGAACTCACGACCGAGCCTCCGGCGACGACCCCTCCGTAGACGAAGGGTATCGCCAGGGAGGAGGCCACGATCAGGTTGCCCGGAGCCCCGGACTTCTTCGCCCTGGCGTTGTAGAGCCAGGAGAGGAGCGCGTACGCCAGGGCTATCGCCACGGCGGCGGGCGAGAGGCTGAGCACCGAGCACGCGATCCCGGCGATCAGGGCTGCAAGGGACAGCCGGGTGGCGTCGGAGACCGACAGCGCGCCGCTCGGGATGGGCCGGTCTGGCTGGTTGACCCTGTCCACCTCCACGTCGTAGACGTCGTTGACCGCCATCGAGTAGGCGCAGATGAGAAACCCTGTCATGAAACCGAGCGCGCTCCCTACGACCGGGACAACCTTAGGCTTGGAGACGAACTCCCCGACAAGCACGGCGAACCCTATCATGGCGCAGTTGACGGGCCGGACGAGCCTAACGGCTCCCCTGACGTTCATCCGCTCAGAACCTTGCCCTGCTCACCTTGTA
>JASHUK010000111.1 GCA_030040055.1 Nitrososphaerales archaeon
GTTCTGGAAGGTACGAGTCGGCGACCACCGTGTGATATACGAGATTGACAGGACATCGAATCGAGTGATCGTCCTCTTCGTGGGCCGGAGGAAGAACGTCTACGACGAATTCTCAAGGTTGCTCTAGACCTCCCTGAGTTGGGTTCGACCCCTCGGGGGAGAACTCGCGATACCGCTTCTGGAACTTTCTCAGTCAGGGTTCCGTCTGGTCCGCTTGCGCTCACTCGGATGGCACAGGCTCTCCGAGCCGCTTCAGGACCCTCAGAGCCCTGAACGTTATCATCTTGCTCGGCTTGCCTACTGCTTCCAGCGCGAAGGGCCGAAGCTTGTTGATGTACTCCTGGAGGCTCTTCGAGACCACCGTGTTCATGGTGTCGGGCTGCGCTGCTTCCAGCGACCACTTCCCGTCGCTTCGCCTCTTCTTCTTTAGGAGACTGACCGCCTTCGCCGCCCTGGGGTCGCTCCCTCCTCCGAGGGCGGTCACGAATTCGAGGCCAATCAGTGCGTCATAGAAGTAGTGGTAGGGGAAGTGGAACCTGAACCAGGGGTCGTAGCGGTGCCCCTCGCGAGTCAGCCTGTGCTCTAGATAGAATTCAAGGCCTCTGTCCGCGGCTTTCTTCACGCTGCGCGTCCACTTCTGCCGGGGCAGCTCAGCGAAGGCGCTCATTCCCTCCCAACCGTCGACGACCCCGTTCCTGCCGAAGCAGTCCCACCCGCCGTTGGGCGCCTGGTTCCTGGCGAGCCAGAGAAGGGCGCTCTTCACTCGCGGGTCGTCCTCGTATCCGAACTTCACCAGGCCCCTCGCGGTGTTCCCGACGATGCAGAACTCGCTCTTTTCCCGCCCCGGCGGGCTAAACCCTCCATCCGGCCTGGCGAAGGCGTCCCGCCACAGCTCCGCCGACTCTGCCACCCACGGGAGCCCCTTGGTCACCCCTAGGTCGGACAGAACCAGGAGCATCCAGTTCGTCGACAGGAACTTCGGACTCCAGAGGCTGGACCTGTCGAACCAATACCCCCCGGGAAGACGCTGGTCATGGATGGTCTTCACCCATCCCTTCGACGGTATCTTCTCCCGGGCTTGACGGAGATCTCCCGGACTGGACTCCGCGAGGTCTCTCATCGCAAGATAGCGAACTGACGGTTCAGTGGGCTCCGTCAGCCACTCCATCACGGTCTTCATGTGGCAAGCGACCACATCTCAGAGCACTTAAGCGCCACGGGATACCCGCGGCCACTCGTGCTCAGTTCGTTCCTCGACGGAGGAGGGACTGGGTCTAACTCGAGGCTGTCCTCGACCCAGCATGATTCGCCCCGCGAGCCCGTGACAGTGTTCCGACGTATACACCGACCAATACCAAGGCGCTCCCGAGGACAAACGTGCCCGAAGTGGCTTCACCGGACAGCGCCGAAGCCAGGATGATGGTGACCAGCGGAATCATCACGAAGGAGTAATTCGTCGAAGCCGCCGACCACTTTGTTAGGACCAGGAGATACATCAGGAGTGCTATCGACCCGAAGAACACGAGAAAGCCTAACGATGTCCACGCTGTGGACCTACTTGGCAGAGTCCACGTTTCGTGGGCTAGGAAAGAGACCAGTAGGAGCAGCGCAGACCCTACTAAGCTCGCTACCGCCAAGGTTGAAAACGCGTCCGAAGACGGGAACCGCTTGAGCAAGACGCTGGATTCCGAGATGCAAGTCACCGCTCCCACCAATGCTAGGAGGGATGCGACGGGAATCGCTAGAGAGAGCTGAGTCAGGAACACAATCCCCGCACCTACGAAGGCCAACGAGCCTCCCAGCAAGCCTCGCCGGCTCAACGGCTCCTGCCCCTGAAGGAAGGCAAGCAGCCCTGTAACAAGAGGAACGGTCGACAGGACTACGGAGGCCGTGCCCGCTTGAACCTCCTGGAGAGCGAAGTAGAGCAAAGCATTGCCGGTACCGAACCCTAGTATGCCGTAGGACACGGCGCCATAGGCGGCGCGCCCCCTGGGAAGCTCGCTCCGCCGCATCGCCACCGCCGAGAAGAACAGTCCAGAGGTCGCGAAGAATCTCAAGGCAGCGCCCCAGAAGGGCGGGAAGGCCAGGTCGCTCTGCTTGATTGCAAGATATGTCCCGGCGCTTATCAGTATCGTGCCGACGAACGATAGTGGCACAAGTCTGCCACTGAGGAGGGTCCTCACGTCCTCGCGTGGACAGTCAGGACGTACAAAAGTTGCATCTAGAGAGGCGCAGAAGCCGGTCGAGTCGGTGGCTTCGACTGGGCCAAAGTGGACGACCTGGGCATCAGGGTCTCCGCGTCCGCCGGCCGGCTCGCGAAGGGCATTGCGTCAGAGCCGTCGCGCAAGGTTATATGCCGACGCACGGTTTCGAGGACGTGCAAGAGGGCCGTTCTTGGGCGGTCGTGGCGCTCGCCCTCCTGCTCTCGGCTGCGTTCTCCGTCCCGGTGCATTCCGCACTCGCACAGTCCGCTCAGACTTGCACGCCGAGCACGTGCGAGGCCATCCAGCCCGTGATAGGAGAGATCGGGTTCGCAGCCGTGCAGTCGGACCCTCAGCCGCCTGTCTTCGGCGGCCTGATGTACGTCGCAAACACGGGCTCCGACTCGGTCTCAGTCATAATGAACGTGACGAACGTCGCGAACGTCACAGTGGGTCAGTCTCCTGGGGAGCCGATGTTCGACCAGTTCGACGGCTACCTCTACGTCCCCAACACCAACAGCGACACGATCTCGGTCATCTCCGGGTCATCACTGGAGACCACGATACAGGTCGGTACTGACCCCCAGACACCCGCCTTCGATCCCGCCAACGAGTACGTCTACGTGCCGAACACTGGCGGGTGCAGCGTCTCGTCCCTTACGGCGGCTTGCGGCGACACGGTCTCAGTCATATCGGGAACTTCGGTCATCGCGAAAGTGACCGTCGGCGAGGCGCCGCAGACGCCCGCCATAGACACGGACTCCGACTCCCCCTACTTCGGCGATGTCTACGTGCCAAATGCGGTAGCCGGACAAAACGGGGGCACAGTCACGGTCATCTCGGGCAAGACTGATTCGGTCGTCGCGACGGTAGACGTCGGCCCCACGGCCCCGGCGGGGGCGTTCTTCGACGCGCACGACGACGAGGTCTATGCGGCAGACTCGATAATCAAGGGCACCGCCGTAGTGGGCGAGTCGGCGGCGCCGTGCAACTCTGACTGCGTCCTCGACCCCTACAACGACCTGATCTACACGCCAGGCGCAGGGTACCCGCCAGTGCTACAGGAGAACGGCTCCTCC
>JASHUK010000112.1 GCA_030040055.1 Nitrososphaerales archaeon
ACGTGCAGGGTATTCACCATGTATCAGCTGACAGCCCTTATCTCCGGATACCTTGATCATGCAGTAGACGACTACGCAGCCAAGCTTGTTGTGATTTCCGACCTCCTTGCAACCTTCAACGAACCGGAACTGGATGACAGGGAGGCGAGGCGACTGCTGGACGCCATCGAAGAAGGCGTCAGGAGGCTGCAAAAGAAGGCAATGGTCATGATCACCTTGGCATCACCAAACGAATACGATGACACGGCCGCCGCTTGGGCAGACACGGTCGTCAGTCTCACTCCACGTGGCCGCAGAATCTACGCAGAACTGCTTAGGCATCCTGAGAAGCCTCGGAGCGCATCAACGTTCAGACTGAATGAGTTTTTGGCAAATAACAGGGAGGGCTGACGACCGATGGGGAGGACCATTCCGTCCTTCCGGATGGCCGAGGTCCAAGAGTCATCAGAGTGGAGAGCATTCAAGAGAACTCTATCGCATGAAGACAGATGCGCATTCGACCAGATGATCGGCACTGCGAGGCTCTACACTTCGGCTTCGTCTCTGGCGATCAGGCCGTCACGCTTCGAAGGCATGGCAATGGCGCTAATGTTCCATCACCAGACGATGCTGGCTCGCGCGGTAGGCACTGTTTCAGGGCTCAGCCGGGGGACGCCTGAGTGACCTTCTCCGACGTCAAGGTGATGAATGAGCTGGAATGTTGGGATGGATTTGCAGGAGCGCTGAAGGACGACGACAGGGAATTGTTCAACGAGATGCTCGGACTCTGCAGCGGATATTTCCCTGCAATGCACGCCAGAGACTCTCCGCTCTCAAGCGAAGCCCTCTTCATGAGCCTCCTGTTGATCCAACATAAGACCATAGCCTGGCTTACAGAAGAAATTGAGAAACTGAAGGGGAAGAGAGACGAAAGGCTGGCTGTTTGACCTTTACCCGGCCAATCCCGGCGAGATGGTAGTCTGGCTGAAAGATGAAAGCGGCAGGACGGTCAGGCTGGTTGACCGATGGACGCCTTCGATTTTCATCGCCACGGACAACCTGGAAGACATGGCGATCCCTCTGCAGGCGATGAGGCAGGAATTCGCTTGGACGAGAACGACCGAGAAGTACGAGCAGGTCACCGACTCTGCAAAGAGCACAGTGACAGAGGCGAAGCTCAAGGATGCCAAAAGCGCTCAGCGTGTAGGCCTCAGAATGGAGCGGATGGGGCCATTCGGTGCATTCAGGCTCTACAACGTAGATGTCCCTCCCAACCAGAGTTACCTGTACGAACACGACATCTTTCCCCTGGCACGCTGTGAAGTAACGCAAGATGGAGGAGGGCTTCTTACGTGGAAGCTCGACGACGACGCAGGGGAATACGACTACTACGTCCCAACCTTCACGAAGATGAAGATCGACGTCCTGACGAGCAAACAGGGCAAGATAGCACGTGTGACCGATTCCATCAAGGAAATCAGGGTCGACAAAGACGGCGAGAAGATAGCGGTCGACGGTGGAAGCGAGGTCGACAAGATACTGGAGTTGGTGAGCATAGTGCGAAGCGCAGATCCCGACTTCGTGATCACCGACGACGGAGACACGTTCCTTCTCCCGTATCTGGTCAAACGGGCAGAATCCAACGGCGTCGCCGACCGTTTCTCGCTCGACAGGGAAGGTACGCCCATGAAGACCCCTGCGAAGGGCGGGACCTCCTACTTCAGCTACGGCAAAATCTACTACAAGCCTTCGGCGATGAAACTCCTCGGCAGGGTGCACGTAGACACGAGCACTTCGTTCGCGTTCAGAGAGGCGGGGTTCGAGGGGCTTTTCGAGTTGAGCCGGGTCTGCAGGATGCCAATGCACACCTCAAGTCGGGCGAGCATCGGCAAGGCGCTTTCAAGCCTGCAATTCTACCACGCATCGAAGTCAGACCTTCTGGTCCCCTGGAAGCCCACCCTGTGGGAGCACTTCAAGGACAGGAACGAGCTCATGATCGCAGACAGGGGCGGTTTCATCTTCGAGCCGAGGATAGGCGTACACGAAAGGGTTGCAGAGCTGGACTTCAGCGCGCTCTACCCTAACATCATGCTCAGGAAGAACATCTCAGCCGAAACCATCAGGTGCCAGTGCTGCCCCGACTCTAAAAACAGGGTCCCCGAGCTCGGCTGGAACGTCTGCGAAAGAACGAAGGGGATAGTTCCGAAGGCCATCGAGATAATCGTCAGGAAGAGGCTCAGGTACAAAGAACTCGCAAGCGGCCCGGGGACCGGGACCGACCGGGCCAGGTATGACGCCAGACAAGGAGTCCTGAAATGGCTCGGGGTCACCACGTTCGGGTATCTGGGGTTCAACAATGCGAAGTTCGGCAGAATAGACGCGCATATCGCGGTCTGCGCCTGGGACAGAAAGATACTGCTGGACGCCGCCAAAATAGCCGAGGCGAAGGGTTTCGACGTAGTTCACGGCATAATCGATTCGTTGTGGCTCCGCAAAGACGGCGAGCAGAAGCAGGGCTACCTGGAGCTGAAGTCGGAGATAGAACGGGAGACAGGGTTCGTCATGTCGTTCAACGGGATTTTCAACTGGGTCGTCTTCCTTCCCTCCAAGGTCAATCCCTCAGCCCCGTCGGTCAACAGATACTTCGGCGTCTTCTCAGACGGCGTACTCAAGGTGAGGGGAATAGAAGCAAGGCGGCATGACACCCCTCTGGCGCTCGCGAAATGCCAGATGGACGTCTTGCAGATTCTTGCGGGCGCCGACTCGATATCCGCGGCGAAGGACAAAGTCCCCCAGTGCCTTGAAACATTCCTTGACCGTGCTTCTGCCCTCGCCCGCCACGAAATCCCATCAGCAGAGCTTGCTTTCACGACAGACCTTTCCAAGGAGCCCGAGGAATACTCAGCCATGACGGTGCAGCGCGCCGCTGTGCGACGGCTGGTGGAAGAGGGAGCGACGCTACATGCAGGCGAAGGAATCCGTTACATCATCACAGACTACGAAGGAACAGGCTCCCGAAGGGTCATCCCCCTCGAGATGGTCGAGGGAGAGGTGGATTACGACTCTGACAGGTACATCGCGCTGCTGGCCAGAACGTGCGCCTCCGTCTTGGAGCCGTTCGATCAAGCCTGCACGGCCGCGGGGATACTGAGGACGTTCGACAAACAGAGTGTCATGTCGCTGACCTAGCTACCACGCGAATGCCTTTTCCGGGGTCACGCTGATGATTGGACACTCCCCCTCTCCCCACGGATCCCGTCTGTAAAACTCGAACCTGTCAAAGAGAAGGCGAAGGAGCCGGCGGTACTCCCTGCCGCGCTCGAAGACTTCGCAACGCCCTTCGATCATGACAGCATGGTTGGGATGATACTCATCCACCACGAGCGCCACGTTCGGGTTCTTCCTCAGGTTCTTCAGTTTCTTGGTCCCGTAGTCTATCGCGACGACGACCTTGCCACCATCCATGGCGTAAATCACCGGAACGACGTGAGGCTTCCCGTCCTCGGAGACCGTTGCGAACCGGCAGAGTTCGTGCGCCTTCAGGAAGGCGAGCCGCCGGGCGTTCAGCAAGACCATGGCAGGCACCTTATTCATGGGCGGAAAAGCCTTCCAAAGACATGAGACACAAGCAGCAAGGCCCAGCAAGGTTATCTTTGACTTTCCCGTCGGGAAACGGCCGAGACCAAGTTGGATTGTAGGATCAGATGCCTCACCCTGATATGTCTGGGCCGCAGGTGACCGGAATCTGGCTAGGTACGTGCTCGTCTCAGACACTACGCTGTCGCGCAACTACAGGAGCGTCCCTCTGCTCGACTTCCTTGCGAGCGCCCCCACCAGCAGTGTCCCCAACTCCGTCTACTCGTTCCTCAAAGGCCCTCCCCCGGGAACGGTCGACGGACGGGCAGCTTTGGCTCCCTACTCCCTAAGAAAGCTAGAAGCGGCACTCCTTCAGAAGTACACTAGGGACGAGGTCGTCGTCGCGCAGGAGGACCACATCGAGCAGTTCGTAGACGAGGACACGGAAATCATAGGGGTCACAACCATGGACCCGCTGGGACTCGGGCCGCTGACCATGTCGTACGCGGTCTTTTTCGAGACGGCGGCGCCCGCGTACGTGCAGAAGGAGTTCGAGACTCTCCTGGCCCGCGTGAACAGAGTCAGGGCAGGGAAGAAGGCTAAGCTTCTTGTCGGGGGACCAGGCGTCTGGGAACTAACGGTCAGGCCGGAGGAGCTCGACAAGAACGGCATCGACTTCGCCTTCCAGGGGGAGGCGGACGACATCGTCGTGGACCTCTTCAGGTATCTCACCGAGGAGGGCTCGGAGAACACGGAGTTCTTCAAGGGCTACCAGACATTCGACGACAGCTTCCACAAGACCTGGTCGGACAACGACAGATTCATCACGCGATACCAGTTTTCAAAGCAGTTCCCCCGGCTTGAAGACATCCCGGAGATTACGGCTCCATCGGTCAAGGGAATGGTCGAGGTCATGCGCGGGTGCGGCATAGGATGCGACTTCTGCGAGGTAACGCTGAGACCCCTCCGCTACTATCCTCCTGAGAAGGTAAGGAGGGAGATAGCTGTGAACGTGGGGGCCGGGATGGGAAACGCATGGCTTCACAGCGACGAGTTCTTCGCGTATCAGCATGGGCGCAACTTCGTCCCCAACGAGGAGGCGTTGGTGGAGCTCATGCAGGCGGTCATGACCACGAAGGGCATAGGCCACACGAACCCGACTCACGGCAGGATCTCGATACCCGCCGCGTACCCTGACCTCATGTCGAAGCTGTCGGCTTCAATCAGGTCGGGGCCGGAGAACTGGATTGGGATTCAGGTGGGGGTGGAGACAGGGAGCGACCGTCTGGCCCACATGCACATGCCAAACAAGACCCTGCCGCTAAAGGTCGGACCTGACGGAACGTGGGCTGAGATAGTATGGCGCGGCACAACCGTGCTCAACCAGTACTACTGGAGACCGGCGTTCACCGTCCAGGTGGGACAGGCGGACGAAACCCCAGACGACAACTGGGAGACTGTGGCTTTGATCAACAGGATGAGCAACTCCTATCTGGCAGACGGCAGGCCTTTCGAGTTCACGATAACCCCCATGCAGAATGTCCCCCTCGGCCTCCTTAAGAGCAGGAACTTCTCGTCGCTCAGACTGAACGAGTCGCAGTTGGCCGTCTACTACGCGTCCTACAAGCACCTTGCAAAGATTGCCACCAGGAACGCCATGAACACTTCGCACGAGGCGAACCCACTCACAAAGTATGTCACAGGCGCCGTGATAGGCATAGGGGCCTGGTCGATGTTCCAAGTCGTCAGGGGGATATGCAAGAGACGCGGGCTGGACGTTGAGCGGGCGGGAACATACGGGTTACACGAAACGAAGTTGGAGGCCCCGGTGGCCCAGTGACGGACTACCCGATCTGATTTGAGACCTGAGCCTCGAGTGGGATTCGGACCCACGACCTTTGCCTTACCAAGGCAACGCTCTAGCCGGCTGAGCTATCGAGGCACGGACAAGACCGGCCGAGTGCCGTTTTTAATCATTGAAAGGGAATGACCCTCACGCCGCGCCTCTAGCGAGTTCTTTTAATCCCAAATGAAAGGCGTCTGCGCGGATGCCGGGGTAGCACAGCCTGGTCTATTGCGCCGGGCACGTCCACGTGGGCGTAACTCATAATCCAGGCTCGGATGCGAAATCCGGAGATCGCGGGCTCGAATCGAGCGAAGCGGAGAATCCCGCCCCCGGCACTCCCAGCAATCCTTATTATCACTCATCCCGGCTTGTCTCCCGACTTGGGCTTCGCTTTCCTTAGCCTGAACAGCTACTACAGCTTCCTGAGCACGACGATGATCGTCCTCTTCATAGTCGCGCTTGTCATAATCTTCGTTTACGAATACGAGGCGCTAAGGCGGGCTAAGACCTAGCTCCCCCTCTGAGCTTTTCAATCACAGTGACTGCTAGCACCTGGAGTGTCCACGCTCCCATCTTGGTGGGCTTCGGAGAAACCCCTGTTATTCTGAGTCTCTCTCCCGGCTGGACGCCGAGGACCTTCGATGAGAGCTCCCTCCAACCGACCAATCTCGCCTCACCGGTGTCGTCGCCGACCACCAACTCGCCCATCTTCACCGCCGTCCCGTCACGAAGTCGCACGTCCTCGGCGCTTCCGTGGGACAGGGCTATCACCTCCATCATTATCTGCCGGTTCTCGTCCCTCGCGTCGACCACCTTCGTCGCAAGCGCTCCAAACTCAGGGAAGTCTCCTTCCGCCTTCGATATCGACCCCGGGGAAGTGCACATCATCCTGCCGGCGGCCTCGCTATCAGCTGACACAACGACCGCCTCTCCTACGGCTGGGGTCTCTCCGTTCTCCTTCACCTCTATCGCCCTGACCCTCTTGTCCCTCCCAACAGCTATGACGAGCCTTCCCCCAGGGATTTCTGACACGGCGGCCACCCTCAGCTCAACCGGCACACCCCCCTTTCTTACGACGAAGCACGTCCCTGCGTCGCCATGAAGCTCGAACTCTCCACTCGTGGAGCGCCGCGACCTCAAATTCGTCACCATTACCGTCTGGCCGCGACTCAATGCCGGGCGGCTCGAAGGCGTCCATACGACTATCCTAGCGCGGGTCCCGTCGCCAGCCGCCTCGAACTGGAACATGGACCCCTTCGACCCGTCAGCCCTGGTGAACTCAGAGTACCTCGGCTCCGAGTCTACCACGCAACTGACAGCCACGTATTGCTTCTCCTCGGAGATTCTCGTCAGCTTCTCAGTGACCTTTTCAAGCGGTTCGAGCTTCGAAGCGACATCCGTGTCGGCCAGGACCTCGAGCCTTCCCCTCTTCCCGAGGTTCAGGTTCGGCTTGCCGTCTAGCCCCTGCTTGACGTAGGAGCTCACTACCCTTACGGGGGCACCCATCATTATGCCCATCTTCTCCGCCTGCCCTGCCTGCTCGTCCCAGACCGTGAGGCGGACCGTCTGTCTCCCGTCAAAAAGGGTCAGCCTCCTATACGCCCCTTCCACCCCATCTTTCTTCCGCCTGTAGGTGGCGGGAGGATAGACTGCTAGCACCCTGGCCACAACTGTGATGTCGTTCGCACCTATGTAGAGATCATTGATTGACATGTCTGCTGACGGTGGGGACTGCTGCAGGCTGACTCCCAGCTCCCCTGCGACCAAGAAGAGCGCCCCCTGGTCTGTCAGGTATCCCGCGCCGACCACCTCTTTCTTCTGACGTATCCTGAGGTCCAGCTCCTCTCTGCTGAGCTCGGGCCGGTTCTTGAGAAGCTCGCCTACTAGGGTTTCGTAGTCATGCATGGCTAGGCCCTGACGACCATCGAGTTGACCGCGGCGATCTGGTCTTCCAGGATGTCGAGCCCTTCATCCAACTCTTCCTGTGTCGTGGTCAGGGGCGGTACGATCCTGATGGTGTTCCTGCCCGCCGTGATGGCGAGAAGACCCCCCTTGAAACACCCGTTGATTATCTCCTTGGCCTCCTTCTCGCCGCGCTCCTTCGTCTTCTTGCTCCTGACTATCTCGACCCCGATGAAGAGTCCCTTGCCCCTAACGTCCCCCACGATCTCATACTTCTCTTTCATCTCGAGGAGTCTCTTCATGGCCGTCGCTCCAAGCTTCCTCGCACTCTCAAGCAGATGCTCCGACTTCATAACCTCCAACGTCGCCAGCGCCGCCTCGACCGCGACTGGATTCGCCCCGAACGTCGAAGCATGCTGGCCCGGCTTCCAACTCTTCATTATGCTAGCGCTCGCCACCGTGGCGCTCAGGGGGAGACCGGACGCTATGCCCTTCGCGAGGGTCACCACGTCGGGGACGACCCCGAAGTTCTCGATTCCGAGGAACTTGCCGGTCCTTCCCATCCCTGTCTGGATTTCATCGCAGACGAACACCACTCCCTCTTTCCGCATGAACTCCATCCTTCTGAAGTAGTCCGGAGGCGGGATGACGTATCCCCCCTCTCCTTGGACGGGCTCGAAGAAGTAAGCCGCGACCTCGTCGATCGGGACGAACTTCTCGAGGTATTGCTCCTTGAAGTAGTCGATGCAGTAGTAGTCGCACTCAGGGAACGTCTGCTTCCAGGGGCACCTGTAGCAATAGGGGAATGGGAAGTGGACGGCGTCTGGAACAAGAGGGATCGACCCTTTCCTCTGAATTGGCTTGCTGGCTGTCAGGCTCAGGGCCCCCATGGTCCTCCCGTGGAATGCCCCGGAGTGTGCCAGGAATATCGGCCGTTTCGTGTAGTTCCGCGTCAGCTTCATCGCCGCCTCTATCGCCTCGGCGCCACTGTTGCCGTAGTAGACCATCTTCTCGAAGCTCCCCGGAACCAGTGACACTAGCTGTTCAGACAGGTCGACCAGGTTCTTGTAGTAGAAGTCGGTATACGAAAAGTGGATGAACTTGTTAGCCTGTCGCTCTATCGCCTCCACGACCTTCGGGTGCGTCGACCCGGTGGCGAGGACCGCTATCCCCGCAGCGAAGTCGATGAATTGGTTCCCGTCGACGTCCCTGACAAGCGAGCCGTGAGCCGACTCAACGACGAGAGGATAGAACCTCGAAATCGAGGGAGAGACGTACTTCTGCGTCTTGCTCACTACGGCGGCCGCCCTCTTCCCGGGAAGGGGCGTATTGACCTTGGCTAGCTTCTTGCTTCCCACGAGAACCCTGACCCTGTCCGCGGAGTCGCGCTAAAATACTTACTGGGGTATCGACAACTCTATCTCAAGCACGGGGAGATTGAGTTGCCGACCGTCCCTGGAGATCACGTTCTCTCCGTCTATCGTGATGTTCGAAATCTGTACGTTGCTGATGAAGCGCTTCTTGAGAACCTGGGCGACGTCCACCGACATGTTGATGGCTTCCCCTCTGGCCCTGAGCACAACCTGCTTGGCACCCCCATTGAACATCGTTATGCAAGCCGTCACGTAGTTCAGAAGGGGCTTGGACTGGCCGACGATGACCGTCTTGCGCTCCTCAGACATCCACTGTCAGTTCCCTACTTTCGACCTATAAAGTCTCGCCTTTTGCAATTCTTTCAATCAGTGGTGGTCGCAACAGTCAGGACAGCAGCAACAGCAGCATTCCATGCTACTCACCTCCCTGACGACGGAGGCCTGGGACTTCACCTCTGACTTGTCTGCACGTATACCTTCCAGCCACCCTCTCGATCGCGCCGTGGTTTAGGAGCCGCTTGATAATCCTCGACAGCACCTCTTGGTGAAGCTCCAGATTCCTCTTCATCAAAGAGAAGCTGACAGGTTCCTGGCTCTGACAGATGGTCATGCAGACCAGGGCTTCACGTTCAGTCAGGTCGATGCAACCATCTGTAGAGCAGGATCCGTTGGTACAACAGAGCATTGTCGTTCTGAAGCCCGGCGATGCTATTTATTGACTCATTCCGAGATGGTCAAAACAACGGACTTGGCGGGCTGGCATGTCCACGCCACGCCACAGGATATAAACCGGATATGCCGACCTGAAGGCAAGGGGTCGTCGGCTAGACCCGGAACGAGGCTCGGCTCCTCGATCGTCGGGGGCTAATCTGGTCTAGGCTTTCAGCCTCGGGCGCTGAAGACCGCTGGTTCAAATCCGGCCGACCCCACCAACTAAACGCATTAAGCCGGCTTGAGGAGACTTTCGGCGTTTGGTCAGGGTAATAGGTCACTTAGATCTCGACTACTTCTACGCACAGGTGGAGGAAGTACAGAACCCCTCACTCAAGACAAGGCCCGTGGTAGTCTGCGTCTTTTCTGGTAGGACGGAAGACAGCGGTGTTGTCAGCACTTCGAACTACCAGGCGCGGGCGCTGGGTGTCAGGTCGGGCCTCCCGATTGTTACCGCCAAGAGAAGACTCGAGGGCCACAATCCGGCGGTAATCAGGATGGACCATGGAAAGTACGAGGAAGTGTCTGCAAGGGTCATGGAGCTTGTTGGTGGCAAGGTGGACGCCTTCGAGAAGACTGGCATCGACGAGGCATTCTTCGATGTCACGGCGATGTCAAAGGGGGACTATCAGGCTTCGATGCAGATCGCCCAGGAGCTGAAAGACACGATCCTCCACAGTGAGGGGTTGACCTCGTCGGTGGGCCTCGGAAGGAGCAAGGTGGTTGCCAAAGTGGCGTCAGACTTCGCGAAGCCCGACGGGTTGACCGTGGTGACTCCGGAGTCGACGCTGGACTTCCTAGGAGTCCTTCCAGTCACCAAGCTATACGGCGTCGGTCCCAAGACGACGACCATCCTCGAAGAGATGAAGGTGAGAACTGTCGCAGAACTGGCTCAGGCGGATCCGTCAGCCCTGGAGAGGCACTTCGGACGAAGGCTCTCCTCGTACCTCCTCGCGGCGGCCCGCGGTACGGACGAAGATCCGGTGGTTCCTAACCAAGAACCTACCCAGTTCAGCAGGATAGTGACTCTGAGACGCGACACGAGGGACACGACTGAGGCGCTCGGCCAAATGGCAGAAGCAGTCGCTTCAATCCAAGGCAAGCTAATCGGGTCCGGAAAGTCCTACAAGACGCTGTCTGTGATAGGGGTCTTGAGCGACCTTTCGGTGAAGACCAAAAGTAGGACACTCGAGCTGCCGGCCAGGGACGCCGCTGGGGTCCGCGATGATGCCCTCGTCCTACTGGAGGGTTTGCTCGCTGCGACGGACAAGAGCCTGCGAAGAGTTGGGATTCGGGTCTCCGAACTCACAGACAGTGCAGACCAAAGCTCCTTATCCGACTTCCTGCCATCTGGCCAGTAGGTTTGATGGGAACCAGTAGGTTGAGTCTGGTCAGCCAGGTCTCTGACCTGAAGGAACACGGCCGGAAGTTCGACAAGGCCGTGGACACAGTGCTCGCGGGTGGAGTCAAAGAGTGCCGCTTTCTTCCGAGCGGCCGCGCGCTGCACACCGTCGTCGGAACGCTGGGAGACGAGTTCATCGACCCAGCCAGGCCCTACTGTTCCTGCGGCCACTTCTTCTTCAGGGTCAAGGGTGGTCAAGACACCACCTGCTACCACCTGCTCAGTTACGCAATTGCCTCCAGGACGAACAGAATCGACGTCATCAACTTCGACGACGAGGAGTACGGGCCTTACTTCGGGGCGGTCGTCAGAGACGTCTTCGAGGTCATAGACAGAAGCAGCGAGTTCTGAAACCGCGCAGAAAGGTGATAAACCGATTGGGCCCCGCCGGGGGCCGTGCCACGGTAGCTCAGCCTGGTAGAGCACCTGCCTTGTAAGCAGGTGGTCGTGAGTCCAAATCTCACCCGTGGCTTCCCTTCGACACCGACTAATACCATGACACGGCTGGGGACAGGATGGAGTATCGGACTCTTGGCAGGACAGGCGAAAAGGTCTCCACGATTGGCATGGGGACTTGGAGGATAGGCGCCGAAGGAGGCCATCTGAATCCTAGGGAAGTCGAGTCGCTTAGGCGAGGGTTCGAAATCGGGGTCAACCTAGTCGACACGGCCGAGATGTATTCCTCAGGAAACTCGGAGGCGACCGTAGGCGAGGCGCTGGAAGGCATGCGCGACAAGGTCTTCGTCGCAACGAAGGTGTCTCCATCCAACCTCGGGTACGACGATGTGGTTGCTGCGTGTGGCCGGAGCTTGCAGAGGCTTCGTGTCTCGCAGATCGACCTATACCAGGTCCACTGGCCAAATCCGCAGATTCCTATCAGAGAGACGATGAAGGCAATGGAGAAGCTGGCCGACCAGGGGAAGATCAGGCACATAGGCGTGAGCAACTTCAGCGTCGAACAAACTAGGGAAGCCATGGAGTCCCTTTCGAAGTATGAGCTCGCTTCGAATCAGGTCGAGTACTCTCTGACGAACCGCTCGGTCGAAACCAGCCTCATGCCCTTCTGTCGCAAGGAGAACGTCGCACTGATCGCATACAGCCCCCTGTCCAGAGGCAACATCCAGGATAGCCTCGTTCCCCGCTCCCTGGTAGAGAAGTATTCGATGACTTCAGCTCAGGTGACCCTGAACTGGCTGACAAGGGAAGAGGGCACCTTCGCAATCCCCAAGTCGGCCCAGGCGAAGCACATAGAAGAGAACGCTTCCTCAGTCTCGGTCAGGTTCACCAGGCGGGAATATGACGAGATGACCGGAGGACTGGCTATTCACTAGGAAGAGGGACAAGGCAGTCCGAACATGTCTGATATGAAACTTCCAAGGAGTTTGTCGGGTCGATGACTCCGCCGCACCAGACGCATCGCTGGGATGCTATTGCCGACTGCAACGGCAGGCGAAGTCGGCATTTCGCTATTTAAGCTACAGCGATAAACGTATTGACAATCTGCGTTTGTCTAACTACTCTGCTTGGTAAGATGATGCATCCTTACCAAGTCTTCCTCGAACGGCTTCAGACTTGGCGGGACCTTCGCGACGATCGAGTCCTTGAGTGCGAGTCCCCTGTCCCTCTTCGTCTTCCAGACTTCGGCGTTGAACTCCAAGATGTTCTGGCTGACCTTTTCGCTAACGTCGAACCTCTTAGATCGTGGGAAGGTCTGAAGATGGATCGTATCAGGACCGTACTGTTTTCTCCAGATGTAGTCTGTGACATACGGTGTGATAGGCGCCAAGAGGAGCAGAAGACCCTTGACTACTTCGTGCAGCGTGTACCAGGCGGCTTCTTGCTCTGCTTTGGTGACGCCATCTCCGTAGGCCCTCCCCTTTGCCATCTCGAGATAGTTCGACGCAAAGACGTTCCAGAGGAACTCTCTGACCTTCGTCGCGACTCCGTAGGCGTCGAACCGTTCGTACGAACTGATGCACTCGTCAATCAGTTTTCCGAGTTCGTTCAACATCCACTTGTCGGTCGAAGTGAGCTTGGCGGTTTCCGGGACGGGGAAGAGCCCGATGAACCTGCACGTGTTCCATAGCTTGTTCAGGAACTTTCCCGACCCTGCAATCCGCTCTTCGCTGTATCGGAAGTCGAATCCGAGTCCTGCCTCACACGCCCCCCAGAGCCTGAAGGCATCCGCACCGAACCTGGAGAGGACCGGCTCAGGGTCGACGAAGTTCCCCATGCTCTTTCTCATGGCCCTCCCTTGGGAGTCCAGCCCCAGGCCGCCAACCCAGACGTGCCGGAACGGCGCCTTGTTTGTAAGCAGATACGACTTCAACATGGTGTAGTAGAGCCACGTCCTGACGATGTCCTTTCCCTGTACCCTGACCGTGGCTGGAAATGTCAGGTCATGGAAGTGCTTGCTCTTCAGATACTTGGTGATGTAGAGGGTTGACAGGCTCGAGTCCATCCAGGTGTCGAACGTCCTCGTCTCCCCCACGAACTTGGTGTTTCCACATTTCTTGCACTTCTTGAAGGGAGCTTCATCTCGCCACGGCCTGTAGTATTTGCCGGGTTTCGGGAGATGCGGCGTGGAGCACCTGCTACAGTGCCAGACCGGGATCTCCGTCGAGTAGTATCTCCTTCGCGAGATCGGGTAGTCCGTGCTGATTACGTCAATCCAGTCGAGCAGGACACGTCTGTGAAGCTCTGGATGGAACTTCAGCTGCCTCGCCATCTTTCGCATGGCCGGCTTGAATTCAATCTGTTTCAGATAGTACTCC
>JASHUK010000113.1 GCA_030040055.1 Nitrososphaerales archaeon
GGAAAGTCTTATCCGTCGGCGGCGATTCGCGACCATCGGATGCCGCTAAAGCTCCCGATCTGCGCCTTCGACGCGAAGACCGGGATACTCTGCGCGAACTGCGAGGCGCGGCTGAAGAGGGGGGAGATAGGAAAGGCCGACGTGGAGGCGTCGAAGGCCTTGGTGGCGGTCGCCGAGAAATCCCAGGAGCTGGGGAAGGTGAGGCTGTCGAGGGCGTTCGAGTCCGGCGGGAACTATCTGCTCGAGGTGGACAGGCCGGACGTACTGTCTTTCAGGTCGAGCGAGGGGGCGGCCCAGGCGCTGGAGACGGCCCTGGGCGGGAAGGTCTGGGTGGTGGCGACGGGGGGGTCCGACAGGGGCTTCCTCGAAGACGTGTTCTACCCGGCCAAGGTTCTGACCGTCAACACCGTATGGCTCCCGGACGGGGAGAAGAGGACCAAGGTGATCGTCCCCGGGCGCAGGAGCGAGCGCCACTACGGGGACTTCGAGTCCCTCAGGGAGGTCGTGAGGGCCGCCCGAGGGATCGAGCTGCTGGTCGAGACCGAGCGGGAAGCCGTGCTCAGGCCAAGGTACTAGGGCTGCAGCGTCTCCGGGTCCCTCGGGAACAGCGCCGCCTCCTTCACGTTGCTGAGCCCGAGAGTGTACGCTACGAACCTCTCGATCCCGAACGAGTAGCCGCCGTGCGGCGGGACCCCGTACCTGAAGGGCTCGGTGAACCACTTGAGCTCCTCCGCGCTGTAGCCCTTCTCCTTGATCTGCGCGACTATCCTGTCGTGCCTGTGCTCCCTCTGCCCCCCCGAGGAGAGCTCCAGGCCCCTGAAGACAAGGTCGGTGGACCTGGCGAACTCGGGCTCGTCGTCCACCCTCATTACGTAGAACGGCTTCGCGGCCGCCGGGAACCTGTTCAAGAAGAAGAAGTCCGAGCCTGTCTGCTTCTTCACGTGGTCGGCCAGGACGCGCTGGGACTGCTCGTCGATGTCCTCCCCGCGCGGGACCTCCCTCCCGGCGCGGGAGAGGATGGAGTAGACCTCGGGGAAGTCGACCTCGGGGAACGGCGTGGCGGGGACCTCGAGCTCGAGCTTCAGCAGCGCGAGCTCGTCCGCGCAGCTCTCCACGACCTCCCGCAGCCCGGCGGCGACCATCCCCTCCTCGACCCTCATCACGTCCCGCTCGTCCGAGATGAACGCCATCTCCGGCGCGATCGTCCTGTGCTCGCTCAGGTGCCTCGGCGTGTGCGAGAGCTCGGCCCTCCAGTTGGTCCCGAGGTCGTAGACCCGGTCGAAGCCCGCGGCCACCACCAACTGCCTGTGGAGCTGTGGGTCCTGCCTGAGGAAAGCCGGCCTCCCGTAGTAGTCGACCTTGAAGACCTCCGACCCCCCTTCCGACGTCCCGCCCAGTATGCTGGGGGTGAACGACCTGATGAAGCCGTTCCTCCGGAGGTAGCCCTCGAAGCCCTCGACCGCCGCGTCCATCACCCTGAAGATGGCCGCGGACTCGGGCCTCCTCAGCTCCAGCGACCTCCACTGCAGCCTCGTGTCCAGCGAGGCCGGGGTCACCCCCCTGGGGTCGAGAGGCAGGGGGACGGCCGATGGGCTGACCACCGCGACCCTCGACGGGACGACCTCTATCCCGTGCCTCGCGGCGGAGCTCTCCTTCACCGTCCCGACGACCTCGATGACGTCCTCCTGCTTCAGGCGGGATATCGCCTCCGAGACCTCCGCGGCCACGGCCTTCTTCGGCGCTGCGACCTGGACTATGCCCTTCGAGTTCCTGAGGAGGACGAAGCTGATCCCTCCCAGCACCCTGACGTCGTGCACCCAGCCGAAGAGCGAGACCTCCTTCCCGACCCGGGCCTTCAGCTCCTCGGGTGAGAGCAGCTGGTGCATTGCGTCCCGGTCGCGGGCGGGCTTAATAGATTAGAGGGCCTTGAAGTTCTCGGACCACTGCGTGTACGCCCGCTGCATCTCCTGGGAGACCGACGGGCGCCTCGTCCTCATGACCTCCTTGAAGTCCGCGGTCGTGATGGGCCTGGTCTGGGTCTCCTTGTCCAGCGCCTTCCCGCTCTCGAAGAGCTCCCTGACGACCCTCAGCTGGACCCCCTGGCAGATGTCCTTGATGTCGCTCCCGGAGTACCCCTCCCCGAGCTTGGCGAGGGTCTCGACCGCGACGTCCCCCGCCAGGGTCAGCGGGGCCGTGTAGATCCTGAACTGCGACATCCGGGCGGGGTTGTCCGGGAGCGGGACCATGATCCTCTTCTGGAAGCGGCGCAGGAAGGGCGGGTCGAGGGCCCACGGCTTGTTCGTGGCACCGATGACGTACAGGTGGAGGTTCTTCCCCTTGTCGTTGATCCCGTCCGTCTCCCTCAGGAACTGGTCCCTGACCCTCACCTCCCCGCCGACCTCCTGCCCCCTCGTCCCCAGAAGTGAGTCGATCTCGTCGACGAAGATTATCACCGGCTTGTTCTCGGAGAGCATCTTGCGGGCGGTCGAGAAGAGCTTGGACACGTTCTTCTCCCCCTCCCCGAGCCACTTGCTCATGATCGACGCGGCGTCGACCGAGATGAAGTATCCGTCGATCTCCGCAGCCGTCGCGGCCGCGATCATCGTCTTGCCGCACCCCGGCGGCCCGTAGAGGAGTATCCCCCTCGGCCAGCCCAGCTTGAAGAGGTCCGGCCTCAGGTAGGGGAAGACGATCGACTCCCTGATTGCCTGCTTGCAGTCCTCGAGCCCGACGACGTCGTCCCACTTCACGTCGGGCTTCTCCGTGATCACCAGGTCGCTGAAGGACGCCTTCAGCTGCTGCACGACCTGCGGCCCCTTCCCGCCACCCGGCCCCCCCTGGGCTGCGGGACCTCCCTCGGGGGCGGACGGGGCCCAGTCCGAGCCCGACTGCGGGTCGTCCTGCGGGAGGAGGCCGTGCGCCGCCTGGATGGCCCTGACCCTCTCCTGGTAGGCCATCGCCCTCTCCGTGTACTGCTTGTTCAGCCGATAGTCAGGATAGAGGTGGACCAGCTTGACCAGGGTGGAGATGGCCTTCTGGTACATCTGGATCGCCATCCCGTGCGCCCCCTGGGAGTCGAGCCGGATCGCCTCGGCCGCGTACTTCTTCGCGTCGTCCTCGAGCTCCTTGGCCGCGACCACGCTCATTGCGCGGTGCCCTCCCCGTCGAGCTTTACCTTGCCTTCCGAGAGGAGCTTCAGCATCGCGGACTCCACCTCGTCGGACGGCATCCTGAGGACCCCGGACGCGTCAGTGACGTCGACCTTCCCGTCGTGTATCGCCGCGTACTGCAGGACCTGCTCCTCGGCGTCCTCGACCGAGGGGCTCCTGTATAGGGTCCCGAGGAGCGCCGCCTCCTCCTCGTCCTCCTCGCCGGTCGCCAGCAGCGGCACCCTCTCCTCGAGGGAGTCCGCCTCGCGCTGTATCTGGCCTGGGGAGACCCCGAGGCTCGCCTTCATCTGCTCGGCCCTCTCTTCCGCCAGCTTCCTCGCCTGCTCCACCAGCTCCTCGCCGTTCTCCGTGTGGATGTCCAGGCTGATGGCCGGGGAGACGTTCCCCATCTCCGCCATGGTCTCGGTCAGCGTGTTGCTAATCTCGCTGGACGCCTGGTCGAGCGACGGGACCAGGCCCGCCACCGTCTTGTTGACCTTGCGCAGGACCTTGAACGCCATGCTCATGTGGGCCATCACGTCGCCGACGTCGACGATGCTCTCCAGCCGCAGCACCACCTGCGTCAGGGCGAGCTCGCTCGCGTAGACTACCTTCCCCACCTTCCTCAGCTCGGCCCACTCGTTCGCGTAGACCGAGGCCTTCGACCTGTCCTTCGCCTTCATCGCCTTGACCGTCGTCTCGAACAGCGACTTCCTCCTCTGCTCTAGCCTGGCCCGCAGGTTCTCCAGCTCCCGCCTGTGGAGCTCTATCTCCTTGATGGTGGAAGCGATCTTCGGCTTCATGTCGTCCTCCTTACGGAGCCCCATGAGCCTCAGAGGGTCGCGGGATGACAAAGGCCTGCCCTCAAAGTCGCGCCCGCATAATCACAGAGTGAGTCAACTAAATCACTACCAAGATGTGAAAAACTTTGTTGACCGTCGTTCCGGCGCAGACTTCCGAGCGGGGTATAGAGTGGCCGCTGGTGGATGGCGCAAAATAAGAGAATGAGGGTCCTGCGTAACTAGTACGAGGTGCCCTCAGTGTTTGATTCGGCAGAGGGGAGCGTCGCGGGTATCTCGGGGAACTTCTCCTTCATGCGGGTCTCGGCCACGGCTGAGGCTTCCGCCAGAATCCTCTCCGCGTCCTCGTTCGCCGCTTCGAAGTTCAGTGAGTACCCACCCACTGTCCCTGCGTCGACCAGTATGCTGCTGAGCAGACCGGAGATTTCTCCGATCTCGCTTTCCGCCTCCGGCAGTACGCCCACCAAGCCTTGCTTGACGTTGCGTATGACTGCCATCGCCGGGGTCAGTGTGACAACGATGTCACCTAGTTCTGTGATTGTGTTGAGTCTGAGGACGATCTGCTCGAGGGCGAGCTTCGCCTGTGTGACCATCTTGTTCATCTTTCTGATTTCGGCTAGTTCGTTGGCGAAGACCGACGCGTGCTGTGTGTCGTGTTTCTGAAGAGAGCTTACGACCTTGTTGAAGATCGAGTTGTCCCTCTCTCTCAGCTTGGTTGATGTGGAGTCTAGTTTGGCTACTTGCACTTGGATTTGCCGGACTGCGAGGTCGAGCCTTGGCTTCAGGGGACCCGGATTCCTGACGGAGTCCTTGACCCTGTCACCGAAGCTCTGGTTGTTTTGCTTTTCCCATTTTCCTGCGAACGCAGACATTAGCTTCGAATATCACGACAGAGAAAATCTCTATCTGGAGGATAGTATAATATTGTTCACAACGTCATTAAGAATTGTTCTTTATTGACCGAACGGAGGTTTCGCCGACGGAGATGACAGACGCCGGCGGCTCACGGGCGGCGAGCGGGACCTTCGCGTTCGTCTCCGACGTGCACTCGAACCTGGAGGCTCTGCGGTCCGTCCTGGCGGCCGTGGGGGGGCTGCCGCTCTACTGCCTCGGCGACACTGTCGGGTACGGGGCCAGCCCGAACGAGGTGGTCGAGCTGCTCAGGGAGCGCGGCGCGGTCATGCTGATGGGGAACCACGACTACGCGGCCGTGACGGGGGACGCGTCCCTGTTCAACGCGAGGGCGGCCATCGGGGCAAAGTGGACGCTCGACCGCCTGACCTCCGAGAACAGGAAGTTCTTGGGCTCGCTCCCCACCACTGTGAGGACGAGCCTAGCCGGGGTCCCCGCCTTCCTGACCCACGGGTCCCCCGACTCGCCGCTCTGGGAGTACGTGGACCCCTCGACCCACGAGGCGCTCTTCGGCCACTACTTGACGAAGCTCGGGGTGAAGATCTGCGGGGTGGGGCACACCCACCTTCCATTCGTCTGGAGGGGGGCTGACGGGACGGTCTTCAACCCGGGGTCCGTCGGGCAGCCGAGGGACGGCGACTGGCGGGCGTCCTATGCCCTCGTGACGGTAGACGGAGGGGAGGCGGCCGTGTCGACGGCGCGAGTGGAGTACGACGCCTCCCTGGCCGCGAGGAAGATCCTCGACGCGGGGCTTCCCGAGCAGTTCGCCTCAAGGCTCGTCGCCGGGCGCTGATACGGTTAAATCGGCGGCGGGCGCGGGGGAAAGGAGCGTTGAGTGGTTACAAAATCGGTCCGGCCAACTAAGCGGAAGACCGCGCTCAGCGCAAGCTACGACTGGAAACAAGTGGAGCCGAAGGTAAGGGAGTTCTA
>JASHUK010000114.1 GCA_030040055.1 Nitrososphaerales archaeon
CGCGCTTCTCCGAAAGGTTCATTCGGAACTGAGAAGCTCGGGCCTGTAACAGCAGTTTCGCCTCCGACTCTCTCTGCCAGAAAAGTGTCATTGACCGGTTCGCTTATTTAGTCCTTAAGGCTAGCCCGATTCACGATGAAAACACTAACTCTAGTGAGCATCCTCGCCCTCCTGTCCTTGGCTAGTCTTCTGATAGCACCTGCATTCGCGACACAGAATTCGGACACAGAGACCGCAAACGGATATTCAGTTACCGCATATGTGGAGGCAACAGTACACGGCACTTAGTTGTACCCTTCCAACTGGAGAACCGATGTCTCTTGCACCCCAGACACTGATTACTGCACCACCACAGGATACAACCTGACCGTCAGTGTGACGTGGGACAACTATGTGGGAAGTAAGCGATTCTGCTACATCACCTGCTATGGCTTTACGGTGTCTGTGTCGACCTCGACAGACTCCTTTAGCATCCAACCCTCCGCCGCGAACAGTACGCACATCACTCAAGTCGACAATTATGCAACCTCAGGCTACTGGCACTCCGGCGCATACACAGCTGTAGCCCCTCAAGCCGACGCGAGTCTTCCTTTCACGTAGCAACACCGCAACGGTGTCCGTGTTCACCCTCAACCAGAGAGCGGCTCCCCTAGCGGGCGCGGGCCGCACCTCCCCATTTCAGAAGAAGCCTTATGTCATTCCGGCCAAGCAGTAAGCTTACACCATTGACCCACACTCGGCCACTAAATGCCCGTCATCGACGATTGGTCGTGGTCCTCCCGATTGTCTCTCTACTGTTGTTCATCTTACCCACGCCTACATCGGCTTCAGCTGCGCACGTCATGGGCACTGACCCGGGAGACCTCGCCGTGGGGTCCTACGCTCGATATACCGAGAGCAACATCTCCCTGACGTATCTTGCCGGTTACAGGTCGCTCGGTCCGACGGACCCCTCTCAGCAGTATCAGGTTTGGTTCTGGGGGAACGAGTCCTACCGGACCTACGACTTCTTTGCCGTTTCGTGGGCGATCGAGAGGGTGCTCGCCTCCGACTATCTTGTCAACTACACGATTTCGTTGGGCGATTACGGAGGCCACATCGGTAGGACGCTCAACCTGTCTGCCGCTGTTCTCGTTTCACGCTCGAACAACAGCGTCTTCTCCGAGACAGGAACGTCCCTTGGCACCTGGCCCTACTGGCTCGCCTCTCCCTATCTCGTCCCCGGGGCAAGCCTCGTACTGATCCACGACTACCCACAGAATGTCATCGGTGTTGGTAGCGGTGACCCTGTCGAAAATTTCTCTGAGCACGCATTCACGAGCTTGCCTGAAGGCGACGGCGAGCCAAATATTACTGCTACCTCTGACTTCCTCGACTCGTGGCTACATCTTGGCATTGGCGACTTTCGTACAGACCGGCTGTTGGTGACCTACCCCTACTTTCACGAGATAAGTGACACTGGCATTTCGGTGAGCGGCCCTTCCAGTGGCTTCACCATCTCCACCTCGAACGCGATTTGGGTCGGCGTCTACGATCGAGTCACGGGGATCATGCTGGCCCAGGACCATAACAACTACTTCGTGGACGACGTCATGCTCCACTCCCTTGGCCTCTGGCAGATAGGGTTCAACGCGTTGAGCCTCGTGCTGAGTTCCACCAACGTCAAGATTGCCCCTGACAGCGCAACACCGATCCTCACGACTCTCCTCGTGGCGGCGGGGGTCGTCTCGGTGCTCGCGGTCGCCGCTGTCTTCACCTTGCTCTGGAGAACCCATGGCAAGATGACGAAGTCGGGTGCCAGGGCGTGAGCAGTGCGAAGGCAACCCTGCTGCTCTTGGTAGGCGCGTATCTGGTGGCCGTAGGGGCCTCCATCTGCGGCAACTCTTTCTTCGCTGGTACGAGCGCGGCCATAATCGGCGTCGGGCCCCAGGCAACTTCCGGTACCACTCAGAACTCCACTTTGTACATGTTCCTTAAGCCATCAGACCGCGTGACATTTGCGGGGGCATCGGCTCAGAACGATGGGACCTGGAACGTCACACTTCTTGGTGCCGACGGGAAGGCGGTCTCAAGTTGGTCAGGAGAGGGGAGACTCTTCCAGATTGTCAGTGTCCCGGAGCGCGGCGTCTACTTGCTCGAGGTAGAGCGCACAGCCGTCTCAGATAATTCCAGCGTGACGGAAACCGCGACCGTGCTCTCTGGGCGCCCCAGCGACTATCTATCAGAGGGGGCGCTCACGACGTCCGTGGGACTGGGGCTGGTCGCAGTGTGGTTCCCATACTCTAGGAGGAGGGAAGACGTCCGGCCAGGACCGACCGCAGAGCCTCCCGAGGGCGCCGCAGGGAGAGGAAGACTGAGAGAATTCACGGTACTACTGCGAAGGGAGTTAATCGGTGATAGGCTAATTCTGCTCTCCGCGCCAATCCTCTTCATCCTGATGTACAGTGCAGGCGCTTTCATGCCGAACACCATAACCGCGAGCCCTGGGTCACACATTTCCGACTTCTCCGACCTCTTGGTGCCGTCCCTGACTCCTTACAAGGACTGGCTCAACGTCTTCCCGATAGTCGTCGTCGCTGCGACGTACACGTTCGCCTTCCAAAGAGAGACGAGGGTCCTGCGTTCCCTTCTCCTGAACCCGGTCAGAGAAGCCAGCCTGTTCGCCGCCAAGCTTGTCGCAATTCTGGTCGTGGTGCTCCTCCCGATCGAGGCGTGCATTGCGATTACCTTCTTCCTGTTCCAGCCCGGCCTGGCAATCTCCGACCCGACCACAGTCTTCGGGAACCTCCTTCCCTGGAGCGTAGTCTACCTCCTCTACGGCGCGGTGATGGTGGGCTTCGCTGTTCTCCCCGCCGTGGCGTTCAGAAAGTCCATCTACGCGTTCATCGTCCCCCTCTTCGTAGTCTTCGCGATACTGACAGAGGGGTTCGGGCTGAGCGGCTACGCCCCGTGGACAGTCTGGGCCGTCTGGGCCAATCCCGGGACCGGCGCCCTCTCTTATCTTACCTTCGGCAACGGTTTCGACTACTCAGCATTCTTTCACTCCGTCCTGCCCAACTTGGCCGCCGCATCGCTGCTGGGAGCTGCTGCCTTCCTCGTCTTCACTCGTCAGGACAGGGAATAGCTCAGTTGACCCACTCAACTCAAGCGGGGATGACCTCGACTGGCAACACTGGCACTTCGAGGCCCCTGGTCGTCCAGGTCGTCAACCTGACAAAGCGCTTCGGACGGAACACTGTACTGGACGAAGTGACATTCTCGGTCGGCGCCGGCGAGGCCGTCTTACTTGCTGGCCCCAACGGAAGCGGAAAGAGCACCATCCTGAAGATTCTTTCAGGGGTGATAAGGGCGTCTAGGGCGTCCGAGCTGTCCGTCCTCGGTCTGGACCCGTGGAAGGGCAGGGCGGGGATATTCAGGAGGGCCGCCGCCGTCTTCGAGGACTACGCTTTCCCCGAGTTCTCTTCCTCCCGCGAATTCATTGAGTTCGAGGCAAAGGCCAGAGGTGTCACTCCCGCGAATGCCGTCGCCTACGCCCAGGGGTTGTTTGGGGTCTCGTCTTTTTGGGACCGTACGTTCAGGGAGTACTCGTCCGGGATGAAGCGCAAAGCTGCGCTGGCGCAGGGGCTCACGTTCGGCGTTGACCTGTTAATGCTGGACGAACCCTACGTCGCACTGGACGCACTCTCACGAAGGGAGTTGATAAGCGTGCTCAGAAGAAGGAAAGAGACCGGCGAAGCCATCCTGATGACCAGTCACATCACAACGGGACTCGACGGCCTCGTAGACCGCATGCTGGTCATCACCGACGGAAAGATAGTCTTAGACCAACAGGCATCTGGGCTCGACGGAGGCCTAGCTTCCGCTTATGAGGAGACGCTAAACAGGAACTCCTTCCTTGGCGAGGTCTCTGCACGAGTTCCCTCTTAGCATCGGAAGCAGAAGAGTTCGTGCCCTTACTGGTCGCACTCCTGCAACAGAGCGACTCAGGCCGCCGTTCACCCGCTGCCCTACGACAGGTCCTGCTGTGGCGGCGCCGGTCGGACTCGAACCGACGACCAACAGGTCTCTGTGTGCAGCTTAACAGCCTGCTGCTCTACCATGCTGAGCTACGGCGCCGCAGCCGGGCGGTTCCGAGGTCGGCTCAAAAAGCTTGCCAGCGCGACTTAAATCGCGACTCCTTCAGCGCTCTCTGATGAGCCGGCCCGGTCAGGGTGGACCCAGGGAGGAGGTCGCCGCGGTGGTCACCGCCTTCTTCGAGGCCGGGAAGAACAAGGACTTCGCAGCTCTCAGCAGCCTCCACTCCTCACGGGACTCTTTCACGAAGTTCGACGAGAACCCCCCCTTCGCGAGGCAGAGGCTGGACGAGGCGTTCGTCTACGAGCAGGCCGCCTTCGCCAACATCTCCGACTACTCCTACCAGATAGACGACCTGAAGGTCGACATCTTCGGAGAGGCGGCTGTGGCGACGTTCCACCTCTCGTACAAGGGGATGTTCGTGAACGACTACTCCTTCGAAGGCTCCCCCGTGTCCTCGCGGGCGAGGGTGACCATGGTCCTCTCCAAGACGCAACAGGGGTGGAAGATAGCCCACGAGCACGTCAGCAGGTTTCCCGACCTGCCCTCCCAGAAGCTCAGATAGGTCCTGGCCAGGACCGCTCCCTGGACTTCCCCTTCCCACGCGCCTCGGGGGGCTTGTACTTCCATCCGAGCTTCTCTCCTACCTCCTCTTCAGTTCTGGTCCGGATGAGGTGGGGAGGGTCGTCCCTAGTCCACAGCCCCTTCGAGTTGATGATCAGCCCCTTCGACCTGGCCTTGATCGTCATCCCTATCGTGTGTCCCTTCGGGCCCGTGGCCCACATCTGAGTCACCCCCCAGGCGTCTTCATGCATGCAAAGGAAGAGATTGACCTGCACCCCTCGGTACAGGAAGCTCGAGATGACCTCGCCGAACATCATGACGCTCCCTCCGATTTCGACGACGCGAGCAGTCACCTCGCCCTTCCACTTGCCGAAGCTCTTCCCCTTCGGTATCACGGCGAAGTCGATGTCATGGACCACCGGCTCCTTCCTCCTGACGCTCCCAGCCAGCAGGCACTTCCTGTAGAGGTCTTCCGTCTTCGCCTGGAAGTCTCTGGCCGTCCCCTCCGCGTCTGCGAGCCTGATCTCCTTCTTGAACGACACCCAGGTGCACCTACGCGACCTGGGACAGCAGGCACTCTTCGGGGGTCTTGTCGTGCCTTATCCTGACTATGAACGGGGCCCGCAGCTTCCTGTCTCTCGTGACCTCCTGGAACCTGACCTCGACGACGGACCCCTTCTTGACCTGCCTCGGGTCTACCCTTTCCGTCGTCGAGCCCACGTTCCCCAGGTCTACCAGGTTCCCGGCGTCGTCATAGGCCGCCACCGACCACGACCGCGCCGTCCCTGTCCTCCTGAGCTCCTGAGTGTCCTGGTACCCGGTGACGACGACGTCAATCGTGTCGAACTTCTTCAGCTTGAGCCAGGACCCCGGCTGGCCGTACGTCGACTGCGGGTTCTTCACCACGACCCCTTCGCGGCCCTGCTCCACCATGTCGTCTTTGAGGGCGTTGATCTGATCGGCGGTCTTGGCGAGCTTGTACGGGACCTCAAGCCCTGTCCCCTTCAGTATGCTCCTGAGTATCTCCTTCCGCTCCGTCAGTCGCTTGGAGGTCAGGTCGCGGTCGTCCACCTGAAGCACGTCGAAGAGGAAGAGCCCCTTCTCCTCCCTTGCGACATACTCTCCGTCGAGGATAGCCCGGTCAGGGGCGTGGGTGAACTCCGGGATCCGGGCGAAGACGTTCGGGGAGGCCCTGGGGGTGTAGACCCCGCCGTGCTTGCTCGAAAGCACGAGCTTGTCTCCGCTCTTGAACAGGAACACCCTGATCCCGTCATACTTCGGCTCGACGAAGCAGGGAGGAGGATTGCGGCCGAGCCAGGTGCCCAGGTCAGTCTTGACGGCCCTGGAGTAGTTCTCTTCGACGTAGTTCGGGAGCCGGTCGCTCATCGTCACTTCGATATCGAAACCTTCGGCTTCTTCTTGGCCACGGGGACCGTAGGCAGCCTTGCGGAAGTCTTCTCCTCCTCGAGCGCCCAGGCGTCGTCGAGCTTGAGGATCCCTTCGCTCATCCCCATCAGCAGCCACAGTCGGCCGTCCTTCCGCTCGTAAGGATAGATCACACTGGTGTAGAAGTTGTAGCCCCTGCCCCAGGAGAAGAACGCGACCAGCGCCATGTCCTTCTCGATCAGGTACCTGGCAAGCTGGGTGATCCTGGCCCCCGTCTCCTGGACCTTCTTGTCGGTGTCCGGCGCGAGCTGGTACACCTCCTTGAACTTGTATTCGGAGATTCTTTCGAGCGATACCCACCCTTCCTTCTCGACCTCGATTCTGGTCGTCCTGTCGAACGGCTCTACCTCCTCTCCGTCCTGCTTGTCGATTATCTGGTCGAGCGGGATCTCCATCCACTTTCCCGTGAACTCCAGCTCGTACTTGAGAAAGTACCTCTTCTCGGTCCGCACCGTTATGGGGGACTCCCCCCTGTACCTGACGTACTTCTTGGCCTCCTCGGGGGAGACCTCCTTCACGTCCAGTCGCTCGCCCCCCGGGCCTTCTTTGTATGTGTAGATGCGCGGGACCTCCCTGCTGACTACCTCCTTGCCGCTCTTCCGGTCGAGCTTGACCACCCTGACGGGCTGAAGGTCCCCGTGGGCCTTCGCCGCCCTGAGATGGTATTCCACGGCGCCGAGGCCGAGCGTCGGAACGTTCAGGCTCAGCACCCCTCTCCACGTGGCCTTGGACGCGGCGGAGCTCTCAGCCTGTTTTTCCACCTCCGCGAAGATGTCTCCCTTCGGCAACGGCGTTCTCCGCAAAGGGCCCGGCGGCATAATTAACATTGCGCGGCCGTCGCGAGTCGGGTGGCGCTACTGGGCCCGGAGCGATTTGAACGCTCGACCGACCGGTGTCTTCGGTTCCCCATATGAGCCGGTCGCTCTGACCGAACTGAGCTACGGGCCCCGGTTTCACGGCCCGCTGCTGGTGGCTTTAAGCAGTAACGAGCCCCCTCTCGGGGACGACTGCCGCGCCACGGGAAGGCTAATTAGTCCCCCGCGCCCACGCGGGCCAGCGCAGTGAGCAAAGACCTAGACGAAGGCTTCGAGGACATCCTGGCAGAACTTGACCGCGAAGAAGCTCGGATAAAGATTCGAATGGAGATGCGCCGCTTCGGGAAGCCCACCACCGTGATAGAGGGGCTCAAGATGAACGAGAAGGACATGCACGAGCTGGGTTCGAAGATGAAGCGCGCCCTCGCCACGGGCGGGACCGTCAAGGACGGGATACTGATCCTGCAGGGAGACCACCGCGAGGCGGCCTCGAAGATGCTGGTCAGCCAGGGGTTCTCCGAAAGGTCGATCGAAGTAATCTAGCCTCGTCTCACGCGAGTGAATCGTTTCATCTCGGCGTTCAACTTTATATCATGTGTGAAGGCAGCACCGTTTCGGGAAGGCCTGGAAGACTCCCTTGTCGAAGCCAATAGTCACCTTCGAGGACTTCATCAAGCGAGTCCTCAAGGTCGTTTTCTGGGTTATCCTGATACTTCCTCTGATAGCCGTCCCAGTCTACTATGGGCTGGACGCGATCTTCCACTTTCCGACCGACTTCTTCGCCCTGGCTACGGTCGAGCCGCAGAACTTCATCGCCTTCCAGCAGAACCTGCTGGCGACGGAGCCGATGAAGACCATCTTCTCGCTGACCGTCTTCCCCGGGTTCACGTTCGTGGCGGTCTACGGCACGATATTCATGGGCTGGGTGGAGAGGAAGTTCACCGCGAAGATCCAGCTCAGGACGGGGCCGATGTACGCGGGCAAGGTCGAGGGGATCCTCCAGAACATCGCCGACTTCTTCAAGCTCGCCTTCAAGGAGGTGGTCATACCCAACGGGGTCGACAGGGCGACGTTCGTCGCGATTCCTTTCGCGCTGATGGCCGTCGCAGGGGCGCTGGTCGCCCTTGTACCTCTTTCGCCCTCGATCTACATCGCCAACCCTTCCGTCGGCGCCATACTGGTCTTCGCGATTCTCGGCTTTACGCCCCTCATCGTTCTCCTCGCCGGGTGGGCTAGCAACAGCAAGTATCCCTTCCTCGGCGGGCTGAGGGCCCTCCACCAGATGGTTGCTTACGAGATACCGATGATCCTCTCACTGGTAGGGGCGGTGATACTCTCCGGGTCGCTCAACCTGATGGACATAGTGACGAAGCAGAGCGGCCTCTGGTACATCCTGCTTCAGCCCCTCGGGGCGATCGTCTTCATGATAGGGGCTCTGGCTGAGCTCGAGCGGATCCCGTTCGACCTCCCCGAAGCGGACAGCGAGCTCGTGGCCGGCTGGATGACCGAGTACACCAGCATGCTTTTCGGGACCTTCCAGCTCGCCAACTTCTCCAGGATGTACGTCCTTGCGGGGCTCTTCACGACCTTCTTCCTAGGGGGTTGGCTGGGCCCGGCTCCCGTTCCCGGCGTGGTGTGGTTCATCCTGAAGACCACCATAGTCATGATAGTCATGATGCTGCCGCGGAGCATAATGCCGCGTGTCAGGATCGACCTCCTCCTTAGGGCCGGCTGGGTGAGGCTCCTCCTCTTGGCGTTCCTCAACATCTTCATCACCATGGTGATCGTCTCCCTGGGGATAGTCTGATGGGCGTCCGATCTTACGTCAAAGGGGTATTCATCGCGACCTGGACGGGGATCAGGCACCTGTTCATGCCCAGGATGACGCTGAGGTACCCGGAGCAGAAGCTCGACCTCGAAGGGCCGGGCTACAGATACGACGCGAAGCAGGGGACCGGTCTTCCAGGGTTCAAGGGACGCCACATCCTCTTCATGGACAAGTGCACCGGATGCCAGCTCTGTGCCATAGCGTGCGACGGCGTCGCGGTGGCCATAGACATGCAGCCCGTCAAAAAGGGGAAGCCTCAGAACAAGAAGGACATCTGGCCCGCCGTCGACTACGGAAGATGCGTGTTCTGCGGACTATGCGTCGACTATCGGCAGGATGTGCAGGTGAACCCGGGCCTGAAGCCGATAAACCAGATTACCGTCGGGGAGCTCGTCCTCACGCATACCGGCGACTACAAGCCGGTCACGAAGGTCTGGGACATGAGGTACTCCGGTCCGCTGTACAGGGTCCGGGCCTACGGGAAACCTGAACCCCTAGTCTGTACGGCCGACCACAGGATAATCGCGGTGTCGAGGCCGCCGTCAAACAAGAAGGACGGGCGCTTGCTCCGCGCGACGGCCCCTCTGAAGTTCTACAAGCCGGCCGAGCTGAAAGCGGGAGACTACCTCGTCAGCCCGATCGTCAGGAAAGTCGTGCGCACCGAACGTTACGAGAAGGACGTCCCTATGCACCGGGGCTCCAGAACTACGAGAAGGCTGTCGCTAGCGGCCTCGCCCGACCTCTTCCGTCTGATAGGGTACTACTTCGCGGAAGGCTCCTGCGACGGGGGAAGGAGGGTGAACTTCGACTTCAGCGACACGGAGCTAGGCACTTACGCCAAGGACTGCGGAGGCCTGATCGAGAGTTTCTTCGGCAAGGCGCCGAGAGTCAGGAAGAACGGCCTGCACGGGACTAGGCTGGTCCTGGACTCGGCACTGGCGGAGGATTTCTTCTCACAGTTCGGAAAGGGGGCTCCGAACAAGAAGGTCCCCGACTGGGTCTTCTTCGCCGAGCCGGAGAAGCAGCTCGAGTTTCTCAAGGGGGAGTGGCAGGGCGACGGCTGTCGGGTCAGGCAGGCGCGCCAGAAGTATCTTAACATCACGACCACTTCGAAGACACTTGCCTTCCAGCTTCAGTCCATCTACGCCAGGGTCGGCGTGGTTGCCACGATAGACACGGAGCGCAGTCCGGGCAAGCTGCAGAGCTTCCACGTCAACGTGTTCGGGCGATGGGCCATCAAGCTGGCCAAGATGTGGGACGTGCCGTTCGACCACGAACCGACCAAGCACGCGGACAAGTTCCACATCGACGAGCGGTACGTCTACCTGCCCATAAGGAAGATCGAGGTGGAGGAAGTCGAAGACCACCGCGTGATGGACGTGACTGTCGAGGACGACCATACCTTCGCTCCGCTCGGGCTCGCCACGTCGAACTGCGTCGACGCCTGTCCCTTCGACGCCCTCTACATGACGAACGACTACGAGCTCTCCGCCTACGACAAGATGGGGCTCAAGTATACTCCGGACATGCTGGCCGTGCCGCCGAAGCTCGACCAGAAGACTGTGAAGGTCAAGATGGACTCCGAAAAGGGGACCACCAGCCATGGTTGACTTCGTCTTCCTCGGCATGATGGCCGTGACCGTGGGCGGGGCGCTGGTCGCGCTCGAGGCGGAGGAGATCGTGTACGGGGCGATAGGGCTGGCGGGCAGCTTGTTCGGGGTCGCCTCGCTCTTCTTCCTTCTCGACGCCCCCTATGTCGCCGTCTTCCAGGTCACAGTATACGTGGGCGCCGTCGCCGTCCTGATTCTATTCACGGTGATGCTCGTCCGGCAGGAGAAGTGGGCCAAGGAGCTCCCGGCCACCGCGCCCACCAGGCTTCTTGGCGCGCTCACGGGCCTGGCGGTAGCGATCGCACTCTCGCTCGCCGCGGTCTCGTCCGACCTTAGCAACGTCACAGCCTACACGAACACAGCCACCTTCATCCAGATAGGCCAGCTGATTTCCACTCAGTATTCGTCCGTGCTGGAGGTCCTGGCTCTTGTGCTCGCGGCCTCCATAGTCGGAGCGCTGACCCTGTCGAGGACGGACAAGGAGGAGCCAGGGGCTTGACGTCCCTCGCGGACTTCGTCGTGGTGTCCGCCGCCCTCTTCGGGATCGGCATCTACGGGCTCGTGACGAAGCGGAACGCCCTGAGGCTGCTATTCGCGGTCGAGATAATGGTCAACGCGGCCAACTTGAACTTCATCGCGTTCAGCGAATACGCCCCTTACGCCCAGCCGGGGGGGACGGTCGTGAACGGGCTCGGCCAGACGTTCGTCCTCTTCTCCATAGCGCTGGCCGCCGCCGAGGCTGCCGTCATACTCGCGATAATCGTGGTGGCGTACAGGCTGCACCAGGACGTCGACGTGAGCGAACTGAAGTCACTGGAGGGCTGAAAGAAGTGGTCGAAGAGAAACAACCCCTCCTCGCCGGTCCGGCGACCGCACGAGAGTAGCACATGGCGTACCCACTGCTGCTCCTGACAGTAGTCGTCCCGCTGGCGGCCGCGGCCCTTTGTTACCTCCTCGGCCGCCCACTAGGAAAGAGGATCGGGTGGATAGCCCTCGTGGCCCTGGCCCTGACCACCGTGATGATGCTGGTCCCCGCGGCCCAGGTCTTCTCGGGCGGGGCTCCGGTCTCGGAGTCGTACCCGTGGGGCGGCACTGGCCAGTCCAACATACTGAGCTTCGGGTTCCTGGCGGACGGCCTGAGCATACCGGTGGTCGTCCTCGTCAACCTAGTCCTGGCGGCGACGGCCGTCTACTCAATGCCCTACATGGAGAAGCGCATGCAGTCCCTGTACGGAGAGGTGCGTGGGTCGCGGCTGGGAATCTACTACCTGAACTTCCTCCTGGTCGGGTCGGGGCTAGCAGGCATCGCACTGTCGACCAACCTGATCGAGCTGTACCTCTTCCTCGAGCTGGTCCTCGTCCCCACATTCGTGATAATCAGCATGTTCGGGTACACCGACAAAGAGAAGGTCGGGATAATCTACATAATCTGGAACCAGCTCGGGGCCTTCGTCTTCCTGGCCGGGATCGCCCTGTCGTACGAGGCGACGGGGAGCTTCAGCGTGTCGTCCCTCCAGTCGGCCCAGGGGACTTCCCTGGCCTACTGGGTGGCGGGCCTGATACTGGTGGGCTGGGTCGTCAAGATGGGGGCCTTCGGGGTCCACATGTGGCTCCCGATAACGGAGGCGGAGCCCCCCACCGCGTTCGCCCCCACGATGGCGGCGGTGTCCGGGATAGGGAGCTACGTCATCGTGCGCCTCCTGCTGTTCGGGATGCCAGCCACCTTCCAGGCGTTCAGCCTCCCCCTGATGGTCTGGGCGGTGGTCACGATGTTCTACGGCGGGGCGGTCACGCTCGCACAGACGGACGTGAAGTACCTCTTCGCCTGGTCCACGATGAGCCAGAACGCGTACTCGCTGCTGGCCATCGGCAGCTGGTCCGTCCTCGGGGCAGCGGGGGGGGTCTTCTACTTCGTCAGCCACATACTGGGCAAGTTCATCATGTTCGCCGTCGCCGGCATACTCCTGACCCAGACGGGGCTGAGGGACATCAGGCAGATGGGCGGGCTCGCAGGAAGGATGCCCTTCACGGCCGCCCTGTTCATGCTGGGGGCGCTGATCCTCTCCGCCGTCCCGCCCACCAGCGGGTTCCAGGCCGAGTGGATCATGTTCGCAGGGATATTCGGGCGGGGGACCGTCAGCTCTTCCTACCTCACAGTCTCGCTGCTCGGGATCATCGCCACCCTCCTGACCGTCGCGTACACCTTCTGGCCGATGCGGAGGATATTCTTCGGGTCGTTGCCGTCTTCGCTGGCGGAGGTCAAGGAAGCCCCGCTCGCCATGACGGTACCGCTCTTCGCGCTCGCCGTGGCATCGATCGTGATAGGAATCTACCCGGACCTCGTCCTGAAGTTCCTCGTCGGGTTCGTCAACGGGCTGCCCATCGGAGGTAAGATCGGATGAGCTACGTGATCCCGTCCTACTTCATCTGGTTCATCATGATAATGCCCTTCGTCGGGGCCCTCCTGACCGCCGCCCTGAGGAAGGCGAGCCGGCTGAGCCAGTTCGTGGGGGTCGGCTTCTCCCTGATCTCCGCCCTGTTCGCCCTGACGACCCTCGTCCCCGTCCTGACCGGGGGGAAGCTGAGCGTCACAAATTCGCTCATCCCGACGAGCTTCGCCTGGATCTCGCCGCTCAACTTGACGATGGGGGTGCTCA
>JASHUK010000115.1 GCA_030040055.1 Nitrososphaerales archaeon
ATAATCGACACGCTCGTCGAGCTCAAGCAGCTGATACTGATCCAGTCGTACATCCCCAACAAGGGGGAGGACGTGAGGATGTTCGTCGTCGGGGACGAAGTGGTCGGGGCGATGGTGAGGAAGGCAGCCCCGCTCGAGTGGAGGAGCAACATACACCTCGGGGGCAGGGGGGTCCCGTACGGGCCGACCGACGCCGAGAAGGACGCCGCGGTGAAGGCCGCCCGCGCCGTCGGGGTTGAGGTCGCGGGGGTGGACATGATCATGGGGGACGACGGGCCCTATCTGATAGAAGTGAACGCCTCCCCAGGCTTCAAGGGCCTCATGAAGGCCACCGACGTGGACGTCCCCGGAAAGATAGTCGAGTACGCGGTCGGGAAGGCCAAGAAGTAGATGGTCCGCCAGAGGTACGGGACGAAGAGGGTGGTCCGCCTGGTCGAGAGGATAGTCGTCGCAGGGCCGGGCGGGGAGTTGACGGTCAGGGCGAAGGTCGACACCGGCGCAGACAGGACCACCGTCGACAAGGACCTGGCCGAGAAGCTGATGCTGGGGCCGTCCGTGTCGAGCGTGACGATCAAGGCGTCCGCCGCCGGGCGGAAGGTCGAGAGACCGGTGGTCAGGGCCTCGATCCTCATCGCGGGAAAGAGGTTCGACCTGATGGTCGGCGTTGCGGACAGGTCTCAGATGAGGTACCGAGTGATAGTGGGGAGGGACATCCTCAGGTCAGGGGACTTCCTCATCGACCCCGCGAGGAAGCAGCCTCCGGCATCCTCGTGACCCCGTAGAGGTAAGGCGAGGGCCGGCGCCGGCCATGGTCGGCTCCGACAATTATATATGATTAGCCGGCGGTGGGCCGGCTATGCCGACGAAATACACGACGGTGTCGATCCCCCAGCCTCTTCATGCGAAGATCGAGAAGCTGATAGCGAAGAAGAGGGGCTTCAAGTCGGTCTCCGACTACGTCACCTACGTCCTCAGGGAGGTGGTCGCGATGCACGAGACCAAGGAGGTCCCCGAACCCTTCACGAGCACGGACGTGGAGGAGATCAAGCAGCGCCTGAAGGCGTTGGGCTACCTGTAGGTAAGACTCTGCCCTCAGCGCCACACGGAGGGAGGCTCGTACAGGTCGCGCAGGCCGCTGTCGACTCCGAGCGTTTCAAGGGGTACGAGAAGGGGAGGACCATCACGGTCGGGAAGGAGACGCTTACGCTCGTCAGGAACCTGGGGAGCGGGGTTTACAGCCCGCTTTCAGGATTCATGGGAGAGAGCGACTACGGGTGCGTGATAGACCAGATGAGGCTCTCTGACGACGTCCCCTGGACTCTCCCTGTGCTCCTTCAGGTCGAGGAGGGGCCCGACGCGAAGGACGGGGACGAGCTGCTACTCAGGTCAGAGGAAGGCGCCCCAGCTGCCGTCATCGGATACGAGGGGACGTTCAGGATAGACAAGAAGGAGTACGCGAGCAAGGTCTTCGGGACCGAGGACCAGGCCCATCCGGGGGTGGCCAAGGTCTACTCCTCCACGGGCCTTGCGGTCTCGGGGAGGCTGAAGGTGGTGGGGAGGCAGGACCCTGGGACGTACGCGGAATACACCCTGAGCCCGAAAGAGACCAGGGTCCTGTTCGCGGAGAAGGGGTGGCAGACGGTGGTCGCCTTCCAGACCAGGAACGCCCCCCACATCAACCACGAGTACCTGCAAAAGAGCGCGCTGGCCCTCGTCGACGGCCTGTTCGTCAACCCGGTCCTGGGCAAGAAGAAGCCGGGGGACTTCAAGGACGAGGTCATCGTCGACGCCTACAAGGCCCTCATCGGGCAGTACTACCCGAGGAACTCCGTCGTGATGAGCGTGCTGCACTACGAGATGCAGTACGCCGGCCCCAAGGAGGCGATAATGCACGCCATAATGAGGAAGAACTTCGGGTGCACCCACATCATAATCGGGAGGGACCACGCCGGGGTCGGGAACTACTACAGGCCGTACGCCGCCCAGGAGATCTTCGGGGAGTTCCCCGACCTGGGGATCGCCCCCATGTTCTTCCGGGAGTTCTACTACTGCACCAAGTGCGCGGGGATAGCCAGCGAGAAGACCTGCCCCCACGGGGAGGAGGACAGGCTCAACTTCAGCGGCACGAAGCTGAGGAAGATGTTCGGAGAGGGGGAGGTCCCCCCGAAGGAGTTCATGAGGCCGGAGGTCGCGCAGGCCATACTGGCGCACAGACAGCCGTTCGTGGAGTGAGAGCATGGCCAAAGTTGCGGTCATCGGGCTCGACTCGGTCCCGCCGGAGATGCTGTTCGGGAAGCTGCTCGGCCAGCTGCCCGTGATCTCGAAGATGTACTCCAGGGGAGTGCACGGGAGGCTGCGCACGTGCGACCCTCCGATAACTGTCCCCGCGTGGATGGTGATGATGACGGGAAAGAGCCCGGGGGAGCTGGGGATCTACGGGTTCAGGCACAGGAACGGCTTCTCCTACAGCGACGGGTACATCGTCAACTCCACCCACGTCCGGTCGAAGACCGTCTGGCAGGTCCTCTCGGACAGGGGAGTCCACTCGGTCGTCCTCGGGGTCCCTCCCGGCTACCCGCCGAAGGAAGTGGAGAACGCATCGACTGTCTCGTGCTTCATCACCCCGTCAGAGGACAGGCCGTTCACGTATCCGCCGGGGCTCAGGGACGAGGTCCTCAAGGCCGCGGGAGGCCGGTACATCTTCGACGTCACCTTCAGGACGGAGAACCGCGACGAGATCAAGAAGGAGCTCTTCGAGATGACGGAGAGGAGGTTCGACGTGGCCGAGCACCTCGCGAGGTCGAAGCCCTGGAGCTTCTTCATGATGCACGAGATAGGGTTCGACAGGCTCCACCACGCCTTCTGGAAGTTCTTCGACGTGACCCACCCGAAATACGTCCCGGGGAGCAAGTACGCGGGGATAGACCTCGAATACTACCGGATGGTCGACGGCCGGATAGGGAGGCTGCTAGAAGTGCTGGGCTCCGACTGCACCACCTTCGTCGTCTCAGACCACGGCTCCAAGGCGATGAAGGGGGCATTCTGCGTGAACCAGTGGCTGGCCAAGGAGGGGTACCTCTCCTTCAGGCGCGACCCCGAGTCGCCGACCGACCTGGACAAGGCCGAGGTCGACTGGTCCAAGACCAAGGCGTGGGGCTGGGGAGGATACTACGCGAGGATCTTCTTCAACGTGAAGGAGAGGGAGGAGCAGGGGGTGATTCCGTCGTCCGAGCTGGCGAAGGAGAAGGCCGAGCTCAAGAAGAGGATAATGGGGATCACAGACGACGCGGGGCGGCCGATGGCCAACCAGGTGTTCGAGCCGGACGCGCTCTACGGGACCGCCGTGGGGGACAAGCCCGACCTGATGGTCTACTTCGACGAGCTGAACTGGAGGTCGGCGGGGACGGTGGGACACGACTCGATGTACCTGTCTGAGAACGACACCGGCCCGGACGACTCCGTCCACTCGATGGACGGCGTCTTTCTGATGTACAGGGAGGGCTCGGACATGAAGGGAAGGGAGCTCCGGGGACTGAACCTGAAAGACGTCGGCTCGACCGTCCTCTCCATGTTCGGGCTGGACCCAAGGAAGGAGGGCGTGGGCGGGACGCCGATGGCTGAGGTGCTGAAGGCGTGAGCGGTCGCGTTTCAGGCGGCTTCGCCGTATGGATGACCGGGCTGCCAGGCTCGGGGAAGAGCACCCTCGCGGGCTCCCTTAAGGAGAGGCTGGCTGGGATGGGGGTCAGGGTCGAAGTGCTGGATGGGGACGAGATACGGAAAGGGATCTCGAAGGACCTCGGCCTCTCGAAGGAAGACAGGGAGGAGCACGCCAGGCGCGTCGCCTTCGTTGCGAAGCTTCTCGCGAGGAACGACGTGGTGCCGATAGTCGCGCTCATATCTCCCTACAAGGCCTCGAGGGACGAGGCGAGAAAGACGGTCGGGACCGACAGGTTCGTCGAGGTATACGTCAAGGCCTCGCTGGAGACGTGCGAGAAGAGGGACCCGAAGGGGCTCTACGTGAAGGCGAGGAGAGGGGAGATAGGCAACATGACCGGGATACAGGACCCCTACGAGGAGCCGGAAAGCCCGGACATAACGGTAGAGACCGAGCGGATGGGGATCGGCGAGTCGACGGAGTTCCTCCTCTCGGAGCTCCGACGCATGGGGAAGCTCGCGCCGGGATAGGCAGAAGCCCTGATAGGCACTCGCGCCGCGTCGGAAGAGATAAATCACGAGGCGGCCTCCGCGCCCCGGGTTGTCGGAGGAGCAGGCGACTGTCAAAGTGAGCCAAGAGGTGTACCGCAGGCTGACCGAGGCCACGAAACAGTCGGGGGCCGCGAGCGTCGACGAGCTGGTGGGCAGGATAATCCGCGACTGGCTGACCGGCGCGGGGGTCGCGGGCCCGGCCGACGGCCGCGAGAGAATGTCGGCGGCCGACGAGAAGCAGGTCGAGGACCGGCTGCGATCTCTGGGTTACGTCTGAGGGCGATCGCTCTTTGGCCGGCCAAGGCACCCCCGCCAGGTAAGGCAGCGATGCCGAAGAGAGCCGAAGGATGCGCACTTCTGTACGACGGAGAGTGCGGCCCCTGCGGCGCGTTTGCGAAGGTTGTCGGGTTCCTAGACCCCGCGAAGAGGATCAGCCTCGTGCCGTTCCACAGCGGCGCCTCCGAAGGCTTCCTGCGCGGCGTCCCTCCCGGGCTTCGGTATCGGTCGTTTCATTTCGTCGGCGCGGACGGACGGGTCTCCAGTGGAGCCGACGGGGTCCTCCCACTTGTGTCCGCGCTGCCCGGGGGAAGCCTTGCGTCCGGCTTGGTGATGGCGGTCCCGATCGGGCGGCGGGTGGTGTCGCTCGCCTATGGCCTGCTGTCTAGGCTCCACGGCGCAGGCTCCTGTCCGTCGTAGCCGAAGTCACCCCTCTCCCGTCCTGGCATGTGGGGTCACGTTTGCGGGGGCGCCGACGGGGCGGGAGAACTCTGCTTTGTCCTCCTGACCAGGGCGTACGTAACGGCGATGGTTCCCACCAGGAGCATGATTGC
>JASHUK010000116.1 GCA_030040055.1 Nitrososphaerales archaeon
CCGCCCGTCGCATATATCTGGATGAAGCCAGGAGTGTAGGCGGGACTGAACCCAGATAGGGGTTGAAATACAAAGTCACTCGGCGGCGCGTAGGATAAACAAAGATACGGCGCAAAGTGCAGGGCGTCCATGGCGCTGGACACATTTGACAGAGTGTAGTACCCTCGAAACGCAGCAAGGCCGTACGGTATAGCTCCAGAATTGCACGGCCACTGAAGACTCGAAAGTGGCCAGTCGTTCGCCAAGGCCATGTTAACGACGTAGTCTGTTGGATTGTACTCGGAGACCCTGAATTCGAACGATCCGTTCGGCGCAATGACTGTGGAATTGACTGAGAAGGCTAGAATCATGCCAGACGGGTTGTCGGCCGAGCATGTTAGAGAGAACCCGCACTGGACAACCTCTCCCGTTCTTCCAGAGGCTGTAGTGACTGCCGCTCCGGTCGCGGGGAACACCGTCAAGGTAACAGCCACAAGGCCGGCCACTGCCATCAGTGCCGTCACAGCCGCCGCGACAGATGCGGTCTTGCGGTTCAACCCTCCTCCTAAGCCAGCCAAGATGATTTAGCTCTATGCTTTGCAAAGCACGTAGGACCGCTTCAATCCCACACTCCAATAATTAGAGCTATAAGTCGTGGGCCCTCGGAAGTCAACCGGTTGTGGACTCTTGAGTGGGAGTGAGGCAGTCGACATACTGGACGGCACCACGCGCAGAGTCTTCAGATTCGTCTATCGACAACGGAAACCAGTAGGAGTCCACGACATTCAGAGAGGGCTGAAACTCAGTTCGCCATCCGTGGTGTACTATCACATAGAGAAGCTGAGAACCGCGGGGCTAGTCAAGGAGGTGGACTCGGGCTTCGAGGTTGAGAAGACCGTCTTCGAGAATATGATAAGAGTGCGACACACTCCCGTACCTCTCCAAGTCGCTTACGCCACCTTTTACCTTGCCTCGCTAGTCGCGCTCATAGTCGTATTTCGTCCATCTGATGTGACTGCCTTGTTCGCTTTCGCTTTGGCCATAGCCTTTACCGGCTCGTGCATCTCGATCTTCGAAGCGTATAGAACGAGCAGAACTCCCTTATAATCCGGGCTCCGACATCCAGGTTCCTGCTGCTCTCGACAAGCGAGCTTGGTCGCAGGTCACCTGTCGCTCGTTTGCCCCTTGGGCATCAGGGCCCTTCTGCGTAAGCCCCCAGGAGCACCGGCGGGTCAGTGCGTTCCACCGGCCTGCGTGTCCTTTGCGGGCTCGGCCTTCGACTCGTAGACGAAAGGCTTCCCCCGGAAGTACGAAGCGACGGCCGCCGCCAGGCTGATCACCACGCCGATGTAGTAGGCGAGTTTCAGGGAGGCGGCGAACGGCTGCTCTATGGCAGTCGGGAAGAAGCTGGTCCCCGTGATGTAGCTGTAGGTCGCCTGGGGTATCGAGGAGGTTACGCTGGTCGGTAGCGCCGCGAGGATTGTCTTGACTGGGTTGTAGCCCAGGAACGCGGAGAATATGGCGCTCGTCGCCGGGACGTTCTGGAAGTACTGCACGAGCTGCGGGGCCCCGGCGTTGGACATGGCGGTCGCGAACGCCGCAGGGAGGCTCGTGGTGAGAGAGGAGATGATTATGGTGAAGAAGATGGCGATGCTGACCGTCGTTCCTGTGTTCTGCAGAGTGGCTCTCATCCCCGACGCGGCCCCCCTGTCCTCGGCGGGGACGGAGTTCATTATCGACACTATGTTGGGGGACGTGAACATCCCGCTTCCGAGCCCCATGACGAACAGTATCAGGGCGAACGGGAGGTAGGTGAAGTCGTAGGGAAGGAAGGTCAAGGCCGCGAAGGAAGCGGCCGTGATGAGCATCCCCGTGGTCGCGAGGAACCTCGCCCCCCTCCTGTCGGCGATCGCCCCGCTCAACGGCGCCATCACGACGAACCCGATCAGCAGAGGGATGATGTAGATCCCTGACCAGAAGGGCGTCGACTCGTAGCTATAGCCGTGGAGCGGCAGCCAGATCCCCTGGAGCAGGATTATGAGCATGATCTGCACGCCGCCTCTGGCGATCGCCGCGAAGAGCCCGGCGACGTTGGCCGACGTGAACATCCTGTTCTTGAACAGCGACAGCCTGAACATCGGGTCCTCCACGCGCATCTCCACGAAGGGGAACGCGACCAGCAGCCCTGCTCCCCCCAGGAGCGAGGCGATCACCCACGGGCTCCCCCACCCCACGCCCGAGGAACCGTAGGGCAGCAGCCCGTAGGACACCCCAATCAGCAGGAGCGTGAGCCCGACGCCGAACGTGATGTTCCCCCAGGGATCGAGCTTCTGGTTCCTCCTTACGGTGGCGGTCTCCTTCAGCTTCCAGTACGACCAGACCGTCCCGAGGATGCCGACCGGGACGCTGACCAGGAAGATCAGCCTCCAGTCGATTGCCGCGAGGACCCCGCCCAGCACCAGCCCTATGGTGGACCCCGCGAGGAAGGAGACCATGTTCGTCCCCAGGGCGCGCCCGCGCTCGTTCGGCGGGAAGGCGTCGGTGATTATTGCCGCGCCGTTGGCGAAGAGGAACGCACCCCCGACGCCCTGGACTATCCTGAAGAATATCAGCTCTAGCGCCCCGGCCTCGCCCGTGCTGGGGGTCAGGAAGAGGAGCGTCGAGCCGATCGTGAAGATCAGGAACCCGAGATTGAAGAGCCTCACCCTGCCGTAGATATCCGAGACCCTTCCAAAGGTGACCAGGAGCGTGGATGTCACGATGCTGTAGCCGAACAGGAGCCAGAGCAGATACTGGAACGACCCGGGGGCGAGCGGGTTCACCTGGATGCCGCGGAATATCGCGGGAAGTGAGATCAGCACGATCGTCGAGTCGATCGACGCCATCAGCACGCCGATGGTCGTGTTGGACAGCGCGATCCACTTGTACTGGACCAATGCTTGTCGACGTAGCCGCCGGCGGGTTCGGTATTTAGCGCTTGAAGGGACTGGTCTGGACCCTCCCACAAAGGGAGGGGAGACGATGGCAAGATTGCGACAAACGTCTTATTATCGCTGGGGCGGAAGTCGTCGCGTGAACCAAGCAGAGGGCTTCGCGCAGAGAGTTCCGGCCGAGAGAACGGAGCTCGTCAAGAGCGTCTGCGACCACCTGAGACGGGACCCTTCGGCCAAGGCTAGCCTCGCAGACCTAGGGAGGAGGTTCGGCGTCAGCCCGTTCCATCTCCAGAGGACCTTCATGGACGTGATGGGCGTCTCGCCGAGAGAGTACCTCGAGAAGTGCAGGGTCGGGGTGCTGAAGCTCAGGCTGTCTCGTGGGGAGTCCGTGACCGCGGCCGTGCGAGGCTCGGGGTACTCGTCTCACAGTTGGCTCTACAAAGACTCACGCGCGAAGCTGGGAATGACCCCTGCCAACTACAAGGACGGCGGCGCCGGAAGGGAGGTCGCCTACGCTATCGGCAGCTCCAAGCTCGGGAGGCTGCTGGTGGCTTCCACGAACAAGGGCGTATGCTCGGTCAACGTCGGAGAAAGTGACAAGGAGCTGGTCAGTTGGCTCAGGAAGGAGTATCCGAGAGCCAGAGTGGTCAGGTCGGAGAAGGCGGAGCCCTACCTGCTCGGCGTGTTGCAGCACCTGCGCGGGCAGGAGGTCAAGCTCCCCCTC
>JASHUK010000117.1 GCA_030040055.1 Nitrososphaerales archaeon
CGGTGTTCAGTCCAGGGATGTTGTAGTTGACCTGTTGTGCAGATATCGCGAGTGGGATGTTCAGCATGGTAGGGTACTCGGAAAACTCTGCCGGGGTCATGTAGGCGTCCGAGCCTCCCACCTGGACGGTCCCATCCTCCGCGTCGGCCTGGCCGGTTCCACTGCCGGTTGATGCCGGAGTGACCTGCAGATGCGGATAGTACTGGCTGAAGTTGGCCACCCAGAGCTGGAAGGCCGGATAGAGCAGGCTCGAGCCTGTCTCCAGGAGTGTCCCTGACAGGGCCGTGTTTGTAGTCTCGCCCGACGAAGTGTAGTACGTCGAGGTCGCCGTGGCGGTAGTGGTCGCGGTGGCGGTAGATGTCTTGGAGACGGTCGCAGTGGCGGTCGTCGTCGACACCTTGCCGCTTGGGTTCAGCGCGATGTATGCTCCTGCAGCTATGATGACAATTACAAGCACGACAGCGAGTCCAATCGTGGTCGTACTTGCTCCATTTCTGCTGAGTTTCATATTCAACCGGACCGGCGGGCTGACCTCATATATGGGTGTCCCAAATACTATATTGCTACCTACGGCGAATAAGATGTGCTATATTGAAGATAGGGGCCGTAGCAAGTCGCGGCGCACAGACTCACCGCGCTCGAGCCGGTTTTCGGCGTGAACTCGCCCCCCGGGAGCTGGGAGAAGGTGGCGGCCGCTGCGCCCTGCTAGCACTAATTGGAGTATTGTCTTGTCAGATAGGCATATATTGGTCATATAGTGATGGTCGTGACGGCTCAGGGATGGACTTCAGGAAGGTCCAGGTGACTGGAGGGAACAGCTTCGTCGTCTCTCTCCCCAAGACTTGGGTGACCGAGGTCGGACTAAGGCCGAAGGATGCCGTCGCCATCATGGTGCAGCCCGACTCTTCTCTCCTGATCGTCCCCAGTAAGGACATCAGAGAGGTGCAGAAGTCGGAGGCGACTCTCGAGGCGGGCCAGGGGCTCGACAGGGACACCCTCCTCCGCCATTTCATTTCTTACTATCTGGCAGGGTACGACATCATCAAGGTGACCCTCGGAAGGCCCGACAGCGCGACCAGGGGTTTCATCCGTGAGGGAATCAGGAGGAAGCTCGTAGGAGTGGAGATAATCGAGGAGACCCCTTCGGCAATCCTCACGCAGTGCCTCTCCGGATACGTCGACCTGCCCCTGAAGAAGGCCCTTGAGAGGATGTCCATCATCGCCGCCGGGATGCTCTCTGACTCGGTGTCATTCCTCGGAGGGGTAGGCAAGGGGATGGCCGAGGAGGTGATTGAGCGCGACGACGAGGTCGACAGGTTCTATCACTTCCTGCTGAGGCAGCTGAACATCGCCGTCCGGGACAGGTCGGTCATCCAGGAGATAGGGCTGACTTCGACGCGTGACTGCCTAGGGTACAGGCTGGTCGTGAAGAGCACCGAGAGGGTCGCGGACCATGCCGCCGGCATCGCCGCGGAAGCGGAGAATCTCCAGGCGCTGAACGAAGCCGCGACAAAGAAGATCCAAGACCTGGCCCTCTCCTCGAGGAAGGTCTTCGAAAGCTCGGTGGCGGCCCTCCTCAGGCTGGACGTCAGGCTCGCCGAGGAGGCCATAGCCAGAAGCAAGGAGGTGGTCCAGCTCGAAGAAAAGATATCCAGAGAGGTCCTCGCCCCGCGGATGAGCGGATCGCAGGTCGCCTCCGCCAGGCTCGTACTCGAGGGGATCCGCCGGGTCGCGGAGTACGGGGCGGACGTGTCTGAAATCGCGATCGACCTGACAGTCAGGGAGCCGCAGGCCGTCCAATAACGAACTTCTGCGCGAGCCCTACTGCTTCTCAGGGAGCTCGCACATCTGCTCGAGGAGCCTGACGAGCTCCTTTTCGCCCTTCTCTGTCAGCCGGAGCGTGAGTCTTACGGTTCTTCCTTCTCCCCGGCCGGACACCGTCAGCAGACGCCTGTTCTCAAGGTCCCCGACCAGCGAGTCGTACTCGGGCTCTCCGAGCCCAAGCCTCGTCCTGAGGTCCCCCGAGTCTGAACGTCCAGAGCGGGCAAGCGCGAAGAGCACCGCGAACCCTCTTCCAGAAGGGGTCCCCGTCAGGTGGTCCCCGGCTTCGTCTATCCTTTGTTCTTGCAACATCGGGATCAGGAAGGCCGCTGGGACTAAATGGCTTGCCGAACTAGTCCATATGCGCCAAAGGAGAATATAGAGGCGAGACGTTCTGCGTGTGGAGTCGGACGGGCTTCGCAGAGGAGCGGCTGTTAAGTTCTTGGCGATGTTATATAGAGGAGTTATCAAGAAGTACCCATGCCAATAGTGAGCCTTTCTTTTCCTGACAAGATGATGGAGGAGATGGACGGGGCGAGAGAGAGGCTCGGGTACACCGGGAGGTCTGAGTTCGTGAGGTCGGGGATAAGGCTGCTCCTCCAGGACATCAAGGACAAGGACGCGCTGTCAGGGGAGGTGACCGCCATCATCGTGGTCACCCACACCGAAGAGAACGAGGAGCCCGTCACCAGGATCAAGCACCGCTACGACGACATCGTCAGGACCCACGTGCACAACAAGGTGTCCCGGGAGAACTGCGTGGAGATGTTCCTCCTCGAGGGCGACGGCCACCAGGTCGTGGCGATGGCCAACGACTTCCAGAAGGAAGACAGGGTAAGGTCAGTAAAGCTAGTCACAGTCTAGGTGACGGCGAGGCCGAGGGTCAGCCGTCCCAGTGGGCCCGCCTTCTCGCCGCCAGGGTGCTCGGGGTCCTGTAGATCTTGCTCCTTCTGTCCTGGAAGCTCGGGTGCTCGGTGACCATCTTCTTGGCCAACAGGCCCTCCAGGGCCTTCTGGACGGTCCTGCGAGGAAGCCCCGTTACCCTAACGATCTCCTTCTGGTCGATGGGCTGGTGCTGGGTCACGACGAAGAGCACGAACTTCACAGAGGGGCCTCCGGTCAAGGCCTTCTCGGGCCGCTCCACCCCGAAGGTGTCGAAGCGGAGCCCGAGCCTCTCCGACTGCAGGGTCGCGACGGATCCAATCGCGACGTTGCCCAGGTTTACCTCTGGACCCAGCTCCAGTATGAGCGCCGCCTGCTGGGCGTCTAGCGGAGCCTCGAATATCATGTCGTTCTTCTCGAACCTCCCGAGGATGGCGTGGAGGAGGGGCCACCTGACGTTCCCGTCCTCCTCGTAGATGCCGACCCCTTTCCCTCGTTCCCGACCTTCGATCACCACCTTGAACGGGTGGAGGCTCAGCCCTTCCGCGACCTCCTCCAGGATCTCGGACTGGGAGGGCTGGGCGGCCGGGTCCTTCTTTCCGACCGTGTACAGGAAGTCGAGGCCTACCGCCTTGACCTTTCTCGCGAGGTCGGCCTTCTGCTCGACTGTCATGTCGATGATCCCGTCGGAGACCTCCACCAGGTCCATGCCGACGCTGGACGCCATCTTCAGCATCGAGTCCTCGATGCCGTTGAATCTGGCGTACTCCAAGAGCGTCCCTGACATCGACACCCTGATTCCGCGGTCCCTGAAGTACCCGACTCGCGACTTCAGCGCTTCCTCCCTCCAGACCAGGGGCAAGCCCCAGCCGACTTCGACGATGTCCACGTACCCCGCCACCTCGTTGAACTCGTCGGGGATCAGCCCGGAAAGCTTGTCCAGGACCATCGTGAGACCCGCCTCCCTGGGCCTCGGGGGAGGTCCTGGCAGGCCGGAGGCGCTCCTCTGGTGGGCAGTTACCATGCAGAATAGGTGGACTTTGATGCGCCGATATACGTATTCCTTTCGTGTTTCCGGTCATCTATGCGCATAGATGAACGGCCTTATACCCAGACGCGTCCCGCGGCCCGATGAACACTAGGACGTCGGCCGCGCTCGCCGTTGGCATAGTAGTGCTGGTGGCGATTGGAATCTATGCCGGGACCACCTTTGGCCCGGGGAGAGTCTCCACAGTGACCAATACGCTGACCAACACCCTGACCAAGACCAGTACTGCGACATCAGTCTCCACCGCCACAGCCACGAGCACGGTAAGCGCGACGACGACATCAGCCAACAACTCGATCAATGTGGTGAACATCGGCTACTTCGCGAACGTCAACCACGCGCAGGCGATAGTCGGGATAGCCAGCGGGGAGTTCCAGAGCTATCTGGGGCCCTCGACTAAGGTCTCGACGCAGATTTTCACCGCCGGAGGGACCGAGATGACCGCGCTCCTGGCCGGGAAGCTGGACATGGCCTTCGTGGGGCCGGACCCCGCAGTGAATGCCTATCTCGCGTCCAACGGGACCGGTCTGCAGATACTTTCCGGAGTGGCCAGCGGGGGAGCCCTCTTCGTGGTGACGAACACCTCAGGGATAACCCCCGGAGATGTGAAGGACCTCGGAGGCAAGACGTTCGCCGCCCCGCAGCTCGGCAACACCCAGGACATCGCCCTCAGGCACTACCTCCTCGAGAACGGCCTGAAGGCAACCACGGCCGGCGGCAACGTCACGATCGAAGACACCCCCAACTCCGACATCGTCTCGCTCTTCGCGACGGGCAAGATAGACGGCGCCTGGGTCCCGCAGC
>JASHUK010000118.1 GCA_030040055.1 Nitrososphaerales archaeon
CAGATCGGCCTCTCCCCCAAGGAGATAGCCGGAAGGTTCCAGACCACGGAGAGCGACGTAGGGAGGTTAGCCGCCTCCTACTCCGCCAAGCTTGCGTCCGGGGCGGTGTCGGCGGGGGACTTTGACCGAGCGTTCTGGGAGGACGTGAAGAAAGAGGCGGAGGGGGACTCGAAGCTGACGTTCGTCTCGCAGAGGGGGTTCCACCACGCGTGGAAGTCGGAAGTGCAGCGCCTGGACGGACGGGCCCTGATGGAGATCTTCGAGTCCACGAAGGACTTCGTGAACGCCGACCCCAACCAGAGGTTCCTCGACGTCCCTCCCCCGAAGGGGTACGACCCGCTGGCCCTCGACAGGGAGCTGAAGAAGGCCCTCGGCGCCGTCCAGGAGATCCTCGACTCGAAGTGGAAGCGCGACCGGTGACCCCGAAAGCTGCGGGAGAAATCTCCGCCGGCGACCGAGCCGTCGGGTAAAGGCTTCAAAGGTTAAATGACTGGCTCAGAAGGAGAAAAATCGAAAAACGATGCCGCTGGAAACGGTCGATCGGGAGAGGCTGAAGGCCCTCCTACACCAGTTCCAGGGGCGGCGTATACTGGTCGTCGGGGACCTGATAGTCAGCAGGTTCGTCGAAGTAGCCGCCAGGAAGCTCGCAAGGGAGGCGCCGGTCCCCGCCGGGGACTACGTCGGCGAGACCTTCCTTCCGGGGGGCGCGGCGAGCCTCACCCGCGAGCTCGTCTCACTGGGCGCGTCTGTGAGCATAGTGGGCCTGACCGGGAACGACGAGTACGGGACCTGGCTGAAGTCTGAGTTCTCGCGCGCGGGGGTGACGCAGTCGGGGATCGTGTCGGATCCGACCCGGCCGACTCCGCTGAGGACGTGGATCATGGTCAACACCTTCCACACGCTCAGGATCGACAGGGAGGACAGGCACGACGTCCCGCTCGCGACCGCGAAGAGGCTGCTGGAGGGGGCCGAGCCGCAGGTCGGGGACGCCGACTGCATAATCATCTCAGACTACGACAGAGGGTCCGTCACCAGCTACCTCATCGGCGGGATCGTCTCCCTGGCCCACGCGAAGGGGAAGATAGTGGTCGGGCAGCCCAAGATGCACCACTACCTTGACTTCTCGGGGGTGACGTACGTGAAGTCGAACCTCGGGGAGGCGGCCCACGCGACAGGGATGGCGATGGTCAACGACACGAGCCTGAGGAACATGGGGGTCAACCTGCTGAGCAGGCTCGACTGCAAGGCGATTCTGATTACCCGGGGGGAAGAGGGGGTCACCCTCTTCGACAAGGAGAACGTCACGCTCTTCCCTCCCACAGGCGGGCGGAAGAACCTCTTCAGCAAGGTCGGCGTGAGGGACGCCATGACGGGGGTCTTCGCCCTGGCGGTGGCGTCGGGCGGCAACGCATACCAGGCGGCGGTCCTGAGCAACGTCGCGGGCCAGGCTAGGAGCGACCTGCCGAGGGCGGTCACCCTCTCCCTGCACGACCTCGAGACGAGGACCGAGCAGACGGACGACTTCGTCCGGCGCATCGTCCAGGCCCCGGTGAGGAGATGATGGAAGCTGCCCAGGAAGTCGCAAGGCTGCGCGAGATCGCTCTCAACACGAGGAAGCTGATCCTCGAGAGCCTGGCGGAGGCCGGCTCGGGGCACCCCGGCGGCTCGCTGTCCGCCGTGGAGCTGCTCGTCACGCTCTACTTCCACGTCATGCACTACGACGCCAAGAACCCTGCCTGGCCCGACCGCGACCGGTTCTTCCTTAGCAAGGGCCACGCGGCCCCGCTGCTATACGCGATGCTGGCCGAGGCCGGCTACTTCCCGCCCTCAGAGCTCATGACCCTCAGGAAGCTGGGCTCGCGCCTCCAGGGGCACCCTTCGATGGGGGTCCCCGGCGTCGAGGCCCCGGCCGGATCTGAAGGGATAGGCCTCTCCCTCGGGGTCGGGACCGCCCTCGCCGCCAAGCTCGACCGGAAGAACTACCGCACCTACGTCCTGATGGGGGACGGGGAGCAGCAGGAGGGGGAGGTGTGGGAGGCCGCCATGGCAGCGTCGAAGTACCGCCTCGACAACCTCACAGCGATAATAGACAGGAACGGGATCCAGCAGGACGGGCTCACCGAGCAGATAATGCCTCTCGAGCCCCTCGCCTCCAAATGGCGCGCCTTCAACTGGAACGTGATCGAGGTGGACGGGTACGACTTTTCCCAGCTGATTGACGGGTTCGACCTGGCCTCCGGGACTAGGAACAGGCCGACCGTCGTCATCGCCCACACCGTGAAGGGGAAGGGGATATCGTTCATGGAGTGGTCCCCGCACTATCACGGGACCGCCCCCGCGAAGGACAAGCTGTCCGACGTGCTGAGCGAGCTGAAGTGAGATGCCGGCCCAGGTGAAGATCGCCCCGTCGATACTCGCGTGGGACCTCGCCGACCTCGGGCGCGCCGTGGAGATTTGCGTGGAGGGGAAGGCGGACATGGTGCACCTGGACGTCATCGACGGGCACTTCGCGCCGAACATCACCTTCGGGCCGGGGACGGTGAAGGCGCTCAGGAAGAAGTGCGACCTCCCTTTCGACACCCACCTGATGATCGACAGCCCCGAGGCCTACGTGGCGAAGTTCCTCGACGCGGGCTCTGACGTGCTGACCTTCCATGCGGAGGTGCTCGACGGCGCGAGGTTCGACAGGCTGCACTCCGAGGTGACCAGGGCGGGGAAGGAGATGGGCCTCGCGATCAGGCCGCAGACGGAGCTCCCTCCGTGGGCGGAGGGCAGGCTCGACAAGCTGCGCACCCTGGTCGTGATGACGGTCAACCCGGGCTTCAGCGGCCAGACGATGGACACCGGGGTGCTTCCGAAGCTCGAGAGACTGTCAGCGCTGGTCAGAGAGAAGGGCAACGGGACCGAGGTCGAGGTGGACGGCGGCGTGGAGCCCGAGAACGCCAGGAAGGTCGCCGACTCCGGCGCGGACGTGCTAGTGGCGGGTGCGGGCGTCTACGGGAAGAACGACCCGGCCCGCGCTATCTCGCGCCTCAGGGAGGCGGCAGGGGGGAGGGGGGAGCCGAGCTGAGCTCGCCCAAGGTGATGGCGATGAGGGACGCCTACGGGGAGGCCCTGCTCCAGCTAGGGGAGACGAACGAGAGGGTCGTCGTCCTGGGAGCGGACACGACGGGCTCCCTAAAGTCGGGGGTCTTCCAGACGAAGTTCCCTGAGAGGTTCTTCAACGTCGGGATAGCGGAGCAGAACCTGGTCGCAACCGCGGCGGGCTTCGCGCTCGCAGGGAAGGTCGCCTTCGCAGGGACCTACGCCATCTTCGTCCCCGGAAAGTGCGTCGACCAGATAAGGAACAACATCGCGTACCCGAACCTCGACGTCAAGCTGGTCTGCTCGCACGGGGGGATCTCGGTCGGGCCGGACGGGGCCTCGCACCAGCAGGTCGAGGACATCGCCATCATGCGGTCGATTCCGAGGATGAGGGTCATCGTCCCCGCGGACGCCGTCTCGACGAAGTCGATCATCAAGGCGGTCGCCGACATCCCCGGACCCTTCTACGTCAGGCTGACCAGGCCCTCCACCCCGGTGGTCTACGGTGGCGGCTTCGAGTACAGGTTCGGGAAGGCCGACGTCCTCAGGGAGGGGGACGACGTCGCGATATTCGCCTGCGGCATAATGGTCCCCGAAGCCATGGCGGCCGCGAGCTCCCTGCAGGCGAAGGGGGTCTCGGCTTCGGTGGTCGACGTCCACACGGTCAAGCCGATCGACTCCGAGACGATAGCCCGGTTCGCCGCGAGGTGCGGGTGCGTCGTGACGGCCGAAGAGCACAACGTCGTGGGGGGGATGGGCTCGGCGGTCGCGGAGGTCCTGGGGGAGAAGCGCCCCACCATCATGAAGATGGTCGGGGTCATGGAC
>JASHUK010000119.1 GCA_030040055.1 Nitrososphaerales archaeon
AAGTCCAAAGAGATAATTCAGATGCTCGACGGCGACTTGGAGAGATTCAAAGAAGAGCGGCGGGCTGGATTCCTGGCGGCAATGGAGTCATACGCGAAAGATGTCCTCGGGTCAAAGGGGAGCGCCAAGGAAGCGATGGCAATGTTGGAGAGGAGGTTGGGGGACGAACTGAAGACAGCCTATTCGGCGTTCGTCTCGGCTGAGGACGAAAGGATGGCCGCGAGGTTCGACGAGTTGGTCAGGGAGTTCAGACACAAGGTCGACTCGCTGGCGGGGGACGTAGGGCGGGAGGTGTCCGCCCTGTTCGGAGTCACGGCTGAGCCGCCGTCACCAGACGTGAGTCTGACGTCTGAGAGCAGGTTCTATTACCAGTCAGAGACCCTGTCTTCCGGCGGGCTGCTGTTCGTGGGCGACCCATCCATGCTGTTGCCCAGGTCCGTGGTGAGGGGCGCCCTCCTCAAGAGGTTCAGGTCCCAGGCCGAGGAAGCTTTCGAGGGCACCGCCGGAAGAGTGAGATACGACTACTTCGTAGTCAGGCTCGACAGGGGGATAGTCGAGCTCAAGAGAGAGGTAGGGCGCAGTCTGGACTCGTCGACTCTGGCGGCCAGAAACGCCGCCATGGAGGGGACCCGCTTGCGCCAAGAGGGCGAGGAACAGAGAAGGGAGAAGATGGAAGGGCTCGAACGAGCTTTGAGCGAGGCGCGGTCGGCAAGGGAGCAGTTGGCCAAGTTGGCAGAAGGCAACCTGACCCTCAGGCCGTGAGTCCGAGCGGTCTACCGGCCGTCTTCAGCCTGCGGGGGACAAGTTGACCGCGAGGAGTCTCTCGCTGGACGTGGCAGGCACTTGAGGAGCGGGTCAGGGACTTTCAAGACCGACCCTGTTGGCTGCCTTGACTCGCGCCTTCACGCCTTCAGCCTCCCGGAGGCGGCCAAGACAGAAAGGGCGTCGGCCGTCACCCACTCGTTCATCCTGCGTCTGCTCGTGCCTCCCCAGTCGACGTAGTCTGCCCCGAGCTCGACCCCGTTCGCGTTCACCTTGTAGTAGCGTCGCTCCGCCGGCCATCCTCCGTCAGGCAAGCGCTTGCGTTCGAGCAGGTCGAGGGCGTCGCTGCAACGGGGGTCGCGGATCGCGCCGACGAAAGCCATGGCCTTGAGGCCGCCTAGGACGTCGTAGTGCCAATACAGCGGGTAGTGCAGAGCCACGAACTCGGAGCGGATGACCCTCCCGTCAGAAATCCGCTTGAAGAGGCGACGACTCAGGAACACCTCGCGTGCGCGCTCCGAGGCCCTGGCTGCAGCCCTGTCATTGTGGTCGCGACCGTATAGGTCTAGACCGAGCATCGGGAAGTAGCTCTCCATGAAGGAGGAGCTGTCGGCCTCTGGGTTCTTGTCGCAGTTCCATCCCCCGTCTGGCCACTGCCAGTGCAGGAGCCTCTCGACCAGCCTCGCAGATCGCCCGTCCTCTATTCCAAGCCTGGCGAGGAAGTAGAGGGCGTTGCCCTGCTGTGACGCGCAGCGGCGGTAGCGCCCTCGCATGACAGGAACGCCATCGCCCTTGTATGCGTCGGCCTCCCTTCGGGCCTCGAACTCCTGGAAGAATTTCGGCGCGAGCCAGCGGTCGAGAACCTCGTCGCGGAGCGGGATGAGCTTCTTGTCTCCCTGAGGATACCCTATGTCTGCGAGCGCGGCCAGCACCCAGTGGGCCCCCTGCCACTTGTCGTATACGCCTCTGACCGTCCCGGCCCGCTCGAAGCCGAGGAGCCGCGACAAGAGCGTCCGGACGCGGGCGGACCGGCGGACCTCATCGGCAAGGGCGACCATCTCTCGCGAGGAGGGATCTTCGTTCAGCACGCCTCCCCTGACCTTCCACCGAACCGATGGGTCCTCAGACTCCAAGAGAGCGGCTATTGTCTGTTGATGGTCCACATGTACGAGTGTGAACGGCGCGCTATTGTGCGTATCGCCACGCAAGTGCAACGTAGGATTCTCCGCCATCAGGAGAGCAAAGGACTCCTTGGGCCCGAGTCGTTGCTAGATGGTGTGCTATTACGAGCGCGTCATGAAGGGAAGGACGTGAGGACCTTCGTAATCGACTGGCTCGCAGCGTAAGCGGCGATCATCTCCTTCAGCAGCGCGAATCGCCACTTTTGGAGATTAGGTGCGCTCCCCAACTTTGCGGCGGCCCACACGGCCTTCGCCAGCAGGAAGTCGTCCAAGTACTCTGAAGGTTCCGGAAGCCGGTGATCCCTGTAGATCCGATCGACCATACCAAGATATGCGTCGGTTTGGGACTCGGCTGGTTCGTAGAGTCTCTCTCCACTGTCCATGCGTGTCCTGGGAAAGAAGTACGTGAAGTACAGACTCGTTACAGCGTCGTACCCCGCGTAGCCCCAGAAAGACCACTCGAAGTCGATGATGCCCCTCCCGACGAAGTTCGAAGGGTTGAGGTCGCCGTGGCACAGCACGACGGGGAAGACCGCGAGCCTTCTTTTGACCTTTCGGAGGGCTCGGACCAGTCCGTCCTGGTCTCCATGGAGGTCCTCGAGAGTCTCCTTGACGGCTATCCCGGACTCAAAACTGCTGGTACGCGGCTCCGAGGAGGTCGAGAGCTGGGCCACCAGGAATTTCCTGGTCAGGCGAAGGTACTTGGAGAAGTTGTGAGAGGACACTCGGCCCTCGCCCTTGGAGTCCTTGGAGAATGAGGCTATCAGAGGCGCCCCGCCTACTGACTCCTCAACAAAATAGCGGAGCCCGCCCGACTCCCCCACGTCGATCACCCTTGCTACGGGAAAGCCCCACCGGAGGAGATCTTCTTGGAGGGCGACTTCCTTACTGATCGGCTCTTGCGGTCCCAGTCTCAGGTAACATCCCTTTCCCTTGTACACCGAGGTAGGATCGTACGCTCTTGTGCTGAGGTACCTGAACTTCCGACCGTTGACCCTGATGATCGGTGGAGGGCTTACACCGTCATGGCTCGTTCCCATCTTCCCGGTGGTATCGCCAAAG
>JASHUK010000120.1 GCA_030040055.1 Nitrososphaerales archaeon
CAAGCATGTTGTTCACCAGGGCGAGGTGGGTCATCTCCTGGACGGCCACAGAGCTAACGACCCCTTCCCACCTTCTCACCGCGTCGAGCTCCGCCTCTCCCAGGCCCTCCTCTGCGTCCTTCTTCATGCTGAACGCGGCGAAGAGGTACTCGCACATCACCATGTGCTCCAAGGTCGAGGCCTCAGACAGCACGAAAGCGAGGTCCTCCCTGCTCGTTATCCGGACGGTCCGCGCCCGCTCCGCTTCTCTCTCGTCCATGGGGGACGGGCCCGGCGCAGGCAGAGGCCTATCTCACCACTAGTACGGGGCAGTTAGCGTTGCTAGCCACTCCGGACGCCACGCTGCCGAGCATCATCTTGGCGAGTGGCGACGTGTTCGCCCTGGTCCCGAGCACGATTAGGTCCGCGCCCTCCTTCGCCGCCAGCTCGCAGATCGCCGACGAGATGGCGCCGCTGGTCTCAACGACCTTCGAGCTGTAGCTGACGCCAGCCTCCGTTGCCAGGGCCTCGACCTCTCCGAGGGTGGACGCGCTCTTCGCGAAAAGCTCCGACCGCAGGTTCGCCTTCGTTCCCTCTTCGATGTACTCAGGAATCTGCACCACGCAGGCGGCCACGAGACTGGCCTTCGCGGCAGCCGCGATGCTGAGCGCGTACCTCGCGGCCTTGAGCGACGACTCCTTCAAGCTGGGCTCCGAACCTTCGACTGCTACCAGGATGCTCTCAGGGAGGGCGTCAGGGTTTCCTTTCGGCGCGCCAGAGCTAGCCAGGTCGGACCACCAGATCTCCCACCACTTCGCTACTGCACGCAGAACTCGTTGCCTTCGGGGTCAAGCATCACGACACAGTATTCGCCCCTGCCCTCGTCGAGCTCGTGGTCCTTCACCGCCCCGAGACGCACCAGCCGACCCACTTCGTCGTTGACCTGGCGCTTTCGCATGTCGAGGGGCACCTTGGACCCCCCGCTGGCGTTGATGTCGATATGAAGGCGGTTCTTGCCTGGCTTCGGCGTCTCCATTTGCTGGAAGTAGACCCGGGGACCCTTCCCCTCGGGGTCCACTATGGCACTCGCCGAGTTCCATTCGCTCTCTGGGATGCCGTGCTCCTTCAGGAAGGCCTCCCACGACGCGTATCCTGCAGGAGGGTCCTGCAGTTTGTAGTGAAGCGCCTCCGCATAGAACTTCGCGAGCCCCTCGGGGTCCTTGCAGTCGAAGACAACCTGCAGCTTGAACGCCAAACCCGGGAGCCCTGCTGGGGGTAACCACCGTCGACGGATATTATGTCTTCCCTTGGCGGTCCCCTTCTATGACTCTGTCAGGACAAGGCGCCGCTCAGCTGGCCGCGCTCTCCACCAGGTACAGCCTGCGCGCATCGTCAATCCCCTTCAACAGATGTTCTCCGGTGTCCTTGAAAGAGATCCCCGACCCGTAGACTAGGTCTCTAACAGTCTCGGATACCATCACCCCGCCTCCGGGAGCCTCGTCCATTATGCGGGATGCTATGTGGACGGCTATCCCGCTCAGATCGGTGGGGCTGACGGCGCACTCCCCCGTGTGTACACCTACCCTCACATCGATCCCGATTTCCCTTGCCGACCTGACAATCTCGCACGCGCACCTTATTCCTCGCGTGGGGCCGTCGAACGTCGTCAGGAATCCGTCCCCTGTGCTCTTCACTACCCTCCCGCTGAATGCCGCCACCGCCTCCCTGACCGCCCTCTCGTGTGCGGACAGAAGACCCTGCCATTTGGCGTCCCCCATCTCGACTGCCTTCTTGGTCGAGCCGACGATGTCCGTGAAGAGGACCGTCGTAAGGACTCTGTCAGCGCTGGCGTTCTGTCGCAGGTCTGCGACGAATGCTTCCACCTCCGCCGCGACTGCCTCCACGAGGCGCTCGCTCGCGTAGAACATGTGGTCTACCCCCGGAAGCTCAACCATCTTGGCACCGGGGATGCGGCTGGCGATGTACCGACCCTCGCCTATGTCGCACGCCCTGTCGCCTATCACGTGCACCACGAGGGTGGGTACGTGGATCGCCGGAAGGATTGCCCTTACGTCCATGTTCATCTCGGACTTTGCCAGGGCTATGCTAGTGCCGGGGCTGGAGCCCATGCGCCCCATTGTCCCGAGCCACTCTGTGAACCTAGCGTCGCCGATGCGGCTCGGGGCCAGGTTGGACACCAGCTTTTCCTCCCACTCCTTAGTCCCCCAGAACTCCGGCGCTCTGGCGAAGTAAGCTTCCCACTGTTCCTTCGTGGACTCCCATGGGTAATCAGGCGACCAGGTCCCCTTTGCTTCGCCTCCGTAAAGGACGAGCCCCCGTGTCCTCGACGGGTGGCTCGCAGCGAAGAGTATGCTCATGGGAACTCCTTCGGACATCCCGACCACGACTGCGTCGGAGAACCCGGCGGCGTCCATCACCGCCCTGATGTCGTCCATCCTCTCCTCGAAGGTCGGGACCTGAACGTTCCTGTCGGACCTGCCTGTCCCTCTCTTGTCGAAGACGGCGACTCTCGCGTTCCTGCCTAGGCGCTCGAAGAACTCTTGGACGCCAGGGCCCTGCCACCAGTAGTCCAAATGCGACACCGACCCGGGCGTAACTATCAAGTTCACGGGTCCGTTGCCGAGCACTTGGTACGCGACATGGACGCCCCCGCTCTTCGCATACCGTATCTCTGAGGGTGGCAAGCTGAGAAGGTAGGGGGCGGCCCCTCCTATATTTTGATTGCAGCCATCCGCGACCGAAAGGCAGAAAAACTGGGGAGCGCCGGAGGAAGTCCGTGTTCTCCAAGAACTTCAGCGTAGCGATAGTGGTGTCCGACGCCAAGAAGTCGGCGAAGTGGTATGCCGACAAGCTCGGGCTCGAGTCCTCTGTCGAGGACCACTGGGTGACGGTGTGGGCGAAGGGAGGGAACTGGAAGATCCACCTGTGCGAGGGGAGGCCCGACCCGGGGAACACCGGCGCCGCCCTCTACGTGGACGACGTGAAGTCCGCGGTGGACGCTCTCAAGAAGAAGGGGGTAAAGTTCTCGCAGGACTACAAGATGAACCCGTGGGGCGAGACCGCTCAGCTAGAGGACCCGGACGGGAACGGCATCTGGGTCCTGAAGGGCGCCCCGTGAGGAATGTGTCTGCGCGGCTCCGGGCCTAGGATAGCCCACGTCTCGTTCTGACGTGTTGTTCCAGCTTCGAGAACATTATCCTGTCGACCAGAAGGCCTATGACGAATATCACGACCATAGCAGCCATTATCTCATCCATCCGAGCGTAGTCGCTCCCCAGCGCCAGTATGCCCCCCAGTCCTATCGCGGCCGTGGTCATCAGCACCTCGGCGCCTATGAGCGCGTGCCAGGCGAACGACCACGACTGTCTGAGCCCTATCACGAATGACGGCATCGCAGCAGGGAGCATCACGTGGGTGAGCAGGGAGAACCTCCGTGACCCCATGTTCTTGGCGGCCTTCACGTAGATGGGCGGGATGTTCCTGATTGCCGAATACGTCCACAACATCACCGAGAACACCGTGCTCATGACCACGACGAAGAGTATCCCCCAGTCGGACAGACCGATGAAGAGGATTGCGAAGGGGACCCAGGCGATGCTCGGAAACGACTGCAGGCCGAGGGCGAAGGAACTGGCCGCCCGTCCCAGGCGCCGGAACTTGACCATCGTGATCCCGCCCGCCATCCCAAGGACTATCGAGATTCCTAGGCCGCCCACCAGCCTGTATCCTGTGGTGTAGATGGCCAGCTGCAGCGAGCCTGTCTGCGTCAGGTGCACCAGCTCTTCCAGGACCATGAGCGGCGAAGGGAGCAGGAAGTACGGGTAGAACTTCAGGTCGAAGACGAGCTGCCAGGCCCCGACGAAGATGGCCAGGCCTATCACGATGTCGATGGCGCTCCTGTAGTCGAAGCGCTCGTACCACGGCCTCCGCCGGCTGCTACCGGTCTCCTGCATTCGGCTGCTCCTCCCCGAGCTCCTTCATGATCGACGACACCACCCCTTGCAGGGCAGGGTCTTCCGTCTTGCGCGGCCGCGGCAGGTCCACGACATACTGCTGCTTTATCCTGGCTGGCCGGCCCGTGAACAGCAGCACCCTGTCCCCGAGCGATGCGGCCTCCCTGACATCGTGCGTCACGAATATGATCGTCTTCTTCGTCTGCTGGTGTATGGCCTGTATGTGCCTCTGGAGGTTCGCTCTTGTGCTGGCGTCCAGGGCGCCGAACGGCTCGTCCAT
>JASHUK010000121.1 GCA_030040055.1 Nitrososphaerales archaeon
TGGTCGTGGGCGCAGGGGTCGTCTGCTTCGCCCTCTTCGGCTGGGTGAAGGACGACCTTGCAGGTAAGTTCGTAGTCCCGGCCGAGGAGGAGGGGGACAGGTGGCCCTTCCAGCTGGTCTCGAAGATGAAGCTCGGGATGTGGGTATTCCTCTCCTCCGAGATAGTGCTCTTCGGGAGCCTGATCGGGGCGCTGATCTTCATCCGGGCCGCGATAAGCGGCTGGCCTGCGCCGGGGTCCATCCACGACATCCCCCTGGGGACGGTCAACACCATCATCCTGGTGACCAGCGGCCTCACGATGGTGATGGCGGTCGAGGCGATAAAGAGGGGAGACCAGAGGAGGCTGCTGACCTGGCTCTCGGTTACGTTCATCCTGGGCTCGACCTTCATGGGGATCAAGATTTCCGAGTGGATCAACCTGGGGGCGAGCGGGTTCACCCTCGCCAACCCCAACCCTGCGATGGGGGTGGCTGCCAGCGCATACTATATCATAGTCGGGCTCCACGGGGCCCACGTCACCGCCGGCCTGATCATGATGATCTACCTGATGAAAAGAACGAAGAGCGGCGCGTACTCGAAGAACTCCCACGAGGCCATCTCGAACTTCGGGCTCTACTGGGCGTTCGTCGACATCGTCTGGTGCTTCATCTTCCCGCTCTTCTACCTGCTATAGTGGTGAGATGATGAACGAGAGAATCGCGCTCGGGGTCTGGGGATACATGGTTCTGGCCGTCCTGTCAGAGGTGTTCACCTTCTACAACCTGCACGCCACGGCCGGGTCCTACCCCCTGATGGTGACGGTGGTCCTGATACTGGCGGCCAGCCAGGCGGTGGCCATAGTGCTGTTCTACATGCAGCTTACGTCGGAGCCGGGGTCGATCAAGCTGTTCGCCCTGATTCCCATCATGTTCCTGTCAGCGCTTATAATCGCCATGCTGGCGTCTCTAGGATGATCGGCATGGAGACAGAAGAGCAGAGCGGGCCGAGCAGGAGGGTGCTCATAGCGCTCGGCGTGGTGATGGTGGTCGTCGGCGCGCTCATCGCCGCGGAGCTGGCCGTCCCGCTGCAGCCCGGGATAGTCGGGAAGAGCACGTTCAAGATAGAGGGGACCACGGTCGTAATGCCGGACGGGCTCTCCCTGAACACCAAGCTCAACTACGTCCCGCAGAACATCACCGTGGTGATCGGCGTGAACAACACCGTCAACTTCGTCAACGAGGACACCGCGACGCACACCGTCACCGCGACGGACGGGAGCTTCGACTCGGGCAACATCGTCGCAGGGGCCAACTGGACCCACACCTTCTCGACGGCCGGGACCTTCACTTTCTACTGCAAGTACCACTTCTGGATGAAGGGGACTATCACCGTGCTCGAACCCTGAGACGACCACAAGCTATTTACAGAGTCGGGTAGTGGAGCGGACAAGCTTGGCTGACAGCGAGGTGGACGCGGGGAACGTCTTCCCGGGGAACTGGGACGTGGTGTCGGAGACGCTGCTCAAGACCTACGAGCTGTGGTTCCCGCAGAACTGGAGCCCGGTGGACCTCCCATGGCAGGAGTGCGACCCGAAGAACTTCTCTTCCGACGAGGCGGTCGCACAGGCCTACTGGCTGTCGAAGCTGGCCCTATTCGAGAAGTCCGGGATCGGGGCCTTCGGGGCGGCGGCGGTCCAGGCTGCGACGCACAAGTTCGAGGACCCCACTAAGAAGTTCCTGTCTGCGGTCGCGTTCGACGAGTGCAGGCACGACGAGGTCTGCAGGCGGGCCTGCGCCAGGGTCTGCCCCAACTTCCCCTACAGGTTCAAGCCTCAGACCGAGCTGGAGGAGAAGGCGCACAGGAACATCATGGCGCTGTACGACAACGGACGCAGGTACTGGAGCGCCTTCAACCAGGCCTGGGGCAAGTATCCGCTCGAGCTGATCTTCTCGAGCTTCTTCTTCGCCGAGATAGGGGCCCAGCTGATATTCAAGGAGGTCGGGGAGCGCTCCACCAACGGGGTCTACTCCACAGCGTTCAGGAACATAACCCGCGACGAGTCCAGGCACCTGACGGGGACCCTCGCGATGCTGGAGAGGCTCGCCGGAGAGATGTCAGCCGACCAGAAGGGGATGATCACCCGGCAGCTGAAGCACGGCTTCATCTATCTCTCGCCTCTGCTCTTCAAGCCGATGGAGGACTTCTGGAAGCTCCCCCCCGACTTCTTCGAGTACGACCGGAAGCTCGAGGAGCTAGCCGCCGCCTCCGGGCTGGGCGTCCCGAAGGTCGAGGACAGGAAGGACGCCTGGATGAAGGCGATCTCGCGCCACAGGTCGAAGATAGAGGACCTCGGCATCCCCGTCCCGGAGATCAAGGAGATCGGCGTCGAGGGGCTCGAGGTCAGCGTGAAGAAGGGCGAGGACATAGTCGCCACGCCGCTCTAGCCTCTGAAGCTCTTCGCCAGCAGAGCCACGGGCACCATGAACGCAAGGCAAAGGAGAGCGCTCCCCTGCCAAGCGGCGGGGTAACCGACGGTCTGCACGAGGTAGCTGTAGAGCAGCGGAGGGCCGAACGCTCCCGTCAGCTGTATGCCGTTGACCCACGCGATGGCCAGCCCGTCGTACCGTCCCCCCGCCCCGTTCAGGTCCTTCGCCCCCGCGAAGACGAAGGTGTACCCGACCCCCGCGACGACCCCCCCGAGGACCGCGCACGCGAGCGCCGCGTACACGCTCGGGAAGCTGCACACGAGGAGGGCCCCCACGCTCCCGGCCATGGCCAGAGCGAGCACGAGGCGCGGCCTCAAAGACTTCTCGTAGTGGCTGCCTGCCCACAGGGCCGTGAAGATCGGGAGCACAACCACCATGCTGTCGATGAGCCCCGCTGTGACGGGAGTGAAGCCGAGGGCCTTCACGACGTACTCCACCAGGAAGCTCGACACGAGGAGGTTGCAGACGGTGACGCCCAGGGCCACCAGGCCGAGCAGTATCAGCTGCCGGTTCCTGAGCACGCCTAGCAGCGTCTCGCCCCTGACTCCGCCCTCTTCGGGGCCCTCCTCGGGGACGAACAGGAGCACAAGGACGCCGGTGACCACCCCGAGCCCTCCGCTCAGCGCGAGGCTCAGCCTCCACCCCTCCAAGGTCGCGAGGACTATCCACCCGAAGAGGCCGAGCACCCCCCCGAAGTCGAACGCTGAGTTGAAGAGCCCCACCCCGACCCCCGTCCGGCCCTGCAGGTGCTTCGACACCAGCACGACGGCGGGGGCGAAGACCCATGCCATCCCCGCTCCCACGACGAACCTGAGGGCCGCTATCACGTCCAGCGACGAGGAGACCGATGTGCCCAGGACGGCGACCGACGAGAGGAATATCCCAATCATCACGACCCTCTTCGGCCCCCACTTCGCGGCGAGTATCCCGCCGGGGACCTGCATGACCCCCAGCCCGAGGTAGAACGTCGAGGTCAGG
>JASHUK010000122.1 GCA_030040055.1 Nitrososphaerales archaeon
GTCCGCCTGGCGCTGATGCCTTTCGGGGAGCAGGCCCTCAGGCACTTCCTCTATCTTGAGAGGCCAGAGGGGATGGCGATCGAGGGGGTGCCAGGGTTCGAGCTCCTCGGCGAATTGGACGTCCCGCGCCCAGGCGCCGCGATCATGCCCGGGAAGCAGTACTTCTCTACGGTCGGCAGCCTGTACCGCGGGATAGAGCTGGGAACCCGCGCCCTCGTGGAGCGGATCGGCGAAGACGGCGTCTTCATCGGAGGGGAGCTGGCCCAGGCTACCGAGGACCTCTTCGGCCTTCCGGGGCTCGTCCAGGTAAGAGACCTCAGCTCCGCGGTGGAGGCCATCGACGGGATCGTTGAGAACGGCGAAGGGGCGAGAGGGAAGTGGGAGGACGCACACTTCGGGATGTTCCTCAGGGTCTTCAACGAGTACATGGAGGCGAAGAGGAGGAATCCTCGCTTCAACCCCACGAAGCCGGTGGTGGCGGCCTACTCAAGGCCGCCGGCTGGCACAGAGGAAGTTCCCCTGATAACAGAGGAGTTCACGTCGAGCGTCTCCGACCTTTTCAACGCGGGCTACAGCCTGGCCATCGGAACGCTCAGTAGGTTCTATGTCCACCAGGCCGACCGCTCGCGGGAGCTGCGGACTCTGGCGTCCGCCGCCGTCGAGATGATGGTCGGGATAGTCGAGCCGCTGGGGAAGACGCTGACTTCGCTCCCGGTGGGGGCCAGGCTCCCGGGCATCACGGCTGGGCCGACCTTCGAGCTGCGGCAGAGGGAGTACGTACTCCCGCAGCGGGAGCAGGCGTTCATGGTCCTGCAGGAGAGGCTCGTCGAACTGGCGGAACACGCGGGGAACCTGTCCGGGAGGGCGCCCTCGCCCGCGGTGTCGGGGAGCCTTTCCGGCGTCAGGGACGCCGCGGTGGGACTGGCGGAGAGACTCCGCCCGGAGTGAAGCCTCCACCAGTCCCCCGGCGCCGGCCGGAACACGCTAATAACCGCCCGTCGCCAGGACGGCCCGCAGGTTGTCAAGCAACCCTTCCGAGGAGACTCGGTTGAGCAGCGGACTGTCCGGGCTGGACGTGATGCTGGACGGCGGATTCAACAGAGGACGCGTAATACTAGTGCTGGGCGAGCCGGGGACAGGCAAGACCATCATATGCTCCCAGTTCCTCCACTACGGCGCGGCAGAGAGGGCGGAGAACAGCATGTTCATCGGGATGAACGAGCCGAAGAGCCGCTTCCTCAAGGAGATGCTCGCGCTCGGGATGGACTTCGCGAGGCTCGAGGCGGAGGGGCGATTCAGGTACATCGACGCCACCGACGTACGGAAGATCCCCGAGCAGGCCAGGGTGGGGCGGATCGCGGTCGGGGGAAGGGAGCTCGGTCTCGTGAACCTGCTGGAGACGATCCAGGACGCGATAGCCAAGTTCGAGCCCGCCCGGATCGCGGTCGACTCGATGTCCGACCTCGTCTTCAGGTTCCCTTCCGTCGACGAGAGAAGACCTGTGGTCCTCGATCTCATAGAGACACTCCAGTCGTCGAGCGCGACGACCCTGCTGACCAGCGAGCTGCTCTCCACGGGGGAGGAGCGGCTCCTCCAGCCAGAAGAGTACCTCGCGGAGGGCGTCCTGCTGATGAGGACGCTGCGGAAGGGGGTCAGGACGATCCAGATCCTCAAGATGAGGGGCTCCAAGGTCGACACGCACCCCCGGCCATACACGATAACCGGGAAGGGGCTGGAGGTCCTGGCGACTGAGGAAGTCTACTAGAAGCGGCGCGTGGTAGTCTGGGATGGACTTCTGCCTGGTGCACCTCTCCGACTTCCACCTTCGTTCTTCCACGCAGCCCCAGACCGACGCCATACTCAGCTCGTTGGCCCAGGACCTCAAGCAGCGAGTCGAGGCCCTCGACCTCCCGACCCCGCATGTCGCCCTCTCCGGGGACCTGGCCTACGGAGGGAGGGAGGAGGAGTACGCCATAGTGGACCGTTTCGTGGACAGCGTCGCCGACAGCCTGCGCGCCAGAAGCCTGATGTTCTGCGGAGGAAACCACGACGTGAACTGGTCGCTCCTCGCCCCGTTCAACGCCGACCTGATGAACGAGATGGTCGAGAAGAGGGGAGGGGTGGCCAGCACCGAAGCGAGGTTCGCGGCCGAGCCTGACAGGGAGGCCTTCAAGGCGGGCATGGGACCGTACTACTCGTTCCTGAAGAGGCGGGGAGTCGAGTCGACCACCAACCTGTACTATCTCAAGCAGGTCACGGTGGCGAACCTGCGTCTCAACCTGGTCAGCCTCAACTCCGCCTACATCTTCAGCAGGAAATACAACTACCATGGCTACGTCGGAGTGCAGCAGATGGCCGCCGCCGAGAAGGACCTGGAGCGGGGAAGGGGTTCGTCCTTCAACATAACGCTGGTCCACCACCCCCTGGAGGCTATCGTCCCCTCCGCCCAGGAAGAGACCAAGCGCCATCTCTTCTCATTCTCCGACGTCATCTTGAACGGGCACGTCCACTCGCCGAGGGTCGCCGTAGAATACACGGCGCGCATGCTCGGGAGGACCCGAACAGGGCCGCCCCCCGTCATCAGCTGCGCAAGATGCGTGTTCGACGAGGCGAACGACCCGACCGTCTCTTCTGGGTACTCGATAATCGGGATCGACTTCGAGTATGAGCGGGTGAGGGCCCTCAAGATCTGGGAGGTGGAGTTCGACAGGGGGAAGGGCGCCTGGTACTTCGACCCTTCCAAGCAGACGTATCCGATGGAGGTCAGGATACCGGTGGCCGACGCAGGGTCGGTAGCAGGCGACGAGCGAGTCGGACCCAAGGTCACCGACGCAGAGAGAGGGCTTCTCGATAGATGGAAGAAGTCTCAGGGAAGTTGAGAAAGGTGGTCCGTCCCTACCGCCGTGCCGGTAGGTGATCTATGGCCTGCCAGTCGCCGAACGCAGCGGTGGCGCAGGCGGAGAATGTGTCACGCCTCGGTCCCGGTAGGACCACGGCCCGCCTTCCTCAGCATGAAGGCCGATATCGACCCCACCCACAGGAGCACGCTCCCAAGGAATATCCTCTCGACCAGGCCCCCGAACCTCAAGGTGAAGTGGGGCGCGATGGAGGGGAGCCCCAGTTCGGCTAAACAGAGGAGCGCGGCCAGCAAGGCAACAGGAAGTGCGAACCTCCTGACCTCCCCCAGTTCGCCGTCCTTAGGAAGCCTTGCCGAGACTAGAAGGGCGCCGAAAGCGCCTCCCAGGAAGGCCAACACAGCCACCAGCAGGTGGATGGCGCCATGCCATGAGACAGGTGTCGCCGGCACATCGGTAGGAAAGATAGCAAGGAGGATGGCCCCGACGGACCAGACCCCGAACAGACCCAGCCCGGCCCGGTACCTTGACACGTTCTGGCCGGAGAGACGCAAGCTTCCGACCAGCGCGAAGAGGAACTCCAGGGACAGCGCGCCGCGGTTCAGGAAGTTTATCGTCATCACATACCAGTAAGGACCGACGGCCAAATCGCTCTCCGCCTGGCTTATCGGGCTGTAGTGAGGGGGGAGAAGCTGCGCTATGGCGTCCAGTACTATGTAGAGGGCGATCCCGAAGAGCGCGACCCGATACCGTCGCGTCGAGTCAGTCCCAGCCCTCATCGAGCGCGTGGACCTCCTTCACTGTGCAGCCTTGCGGAGAGGCGCTCCGCGTGCAGCGCGTTTTCACCGCTCTCGTCGTGACGCAGGTAGACGTAAGCCTCGCGAGAGTCCTTCGACGTCGCCTCGATCTTCCCCGCCCAGGACTCGATCTCCTTCCCCGTATAGCTGTCCTTCCTCAGCCTGAAATAAGCGATGTCCCCCGTCGTCCTGTAGACAGGTGGCAGGTCCTCTGTCTCCGCGACGCAGAACCCGGCTCCTCCCCTGTCAAGGAGCCGATAGACGGGGTCCTGGAGCCATGACTCGTGCCTGAACTCGAAGACCCTTGGTTCGACGCCGGAGGTCTTCGAGATGAAATCCTCGAGCACCCGCTGGTCTGCCTTCAGATAGGGCGGCAGCTGGAATAGGACCGGGCCGCGCCTCGGGCCGAGAAGCCCGAGCGTCTTGGAGAGGGCCTCCGCCGACTCGGCGGCCCCCTTCCCAAGCTTCGCGATGTGGGTAA
>JASHUK010000123.1 GCA_030040055.1 Nitrososphaerales archaeon
GACACGGGCTGCACCCACTCCGCAGGTACTAGGCCCGAGCCGGTTCCGCGTCCCTAGAGCTTCTTGACGTAGATGAACCCGTCCTCCTCCTTGACGTCGTAAAGCGGCTCGCTGTCAAGCGGCTCGTCGAACTCTCCCTTGCCTGTCTTGAGGTCCCACATCGAGCCGTGCCCCGCGCAGGTCACTGTGGTCCCTTCGAGGACCCCCTCGGAGAGGTCCCACTGCTCGTGCGTACACAGCCCGCCCATGCCGTAGTACTTCCCGTCGACCCTCGCCAGCAGGACCTGTTCTCCTTCGACCTCGACGGTCATCATCGACCCCTCGGGAACGTTCGAAGCTGAGACGGACTTTACGTATCCTTCCATAAGGCCGGAACCTCTCTCGGCCAGATAAAGTCTTTCGCTACGCCTGCGGCCGCATCGAGGACTCCACTTCCTTCAGGTCCTTGACCGAGTCTACGAACCACCAGTCGCCCTGGTAGGGATACGACAGGAGCTTGCCGCTCTGCGCCATCCTGGGGAAGGTCTCCCTCTCTATGTCCCCCCTGTCGGGAAGGTACTCCGTCGCCTCTCGCTCGAGGACGTACACCCCGCCGTTGATCCACACGTCAGGGAAGGCAGGCTTCTCGTCGAAGCCCCTCACGACCTTGGAGGAGTCTATCTTCACCACCCCGAAGCGGGAGCGGTAGGGGACGACCAGCATCGAAGCCGCAGCCCCCCGCCCCTGCAGGTGGGCCGCGACCATCTCCTTGAGCGGCAGGTCCGTCACGATGTCCCCGTTCGCGGCTATGAAGCGGTCCTCGGGGGGCCCGCCCACCATAGCCTTCCTTATCGCGCCGCCCGTGCCCAGGGGCTCCTCCTCGACCGAATAGGAGATCGAGATGCCCTTGTAATCCGCGCCGAACCTCTCCCTCAGCTTCTCCCACTTGTAGCCGCACGCGAAGACCACCCCGTCCACCACGCCGCTCCTCGCCATCCAGTCGAGCTGGTGCTCGGACAGCGGGCGGCCGTTGACCTCGATCAGCCCCTTCGGACGGTCGTCCGTGAGGGGGCGGAGGCGCATAGCCTGCCCTCCTCCGAGGATGATGGCCTTCAGGACGCAACACCTGCCGGCTGAGGCATCTGCGCCGCTACCGGCCTCTCTCGATAAAAACGCTTTCGCGGCTGGAGGAATGACGTGCGGAGTAACCACTGGGGTCGATTAACAAAAACGGGAGGAGGCTGTCTGTTTACGACAGCCGCCTTATCAGTACCGCTAGTACGAGGACTAGGGTGATCGCCGCGAGAACGGCGACTACTAGTACGTAAGTTTGCTCAGCTTGCACTGCATTCATGATGTTGGTTGCTTGTGTGCTGACGCCGGAGATCCCTTGGACTCCGGTGTTGATGGAGCCGACCTGGGTGCTGACGCTGTTCAGTGTCGTAGACACCGAGCTGACATCAGTCTGGAGCGTTCCCACATCTGTGGTTATCGTACCCAGCATGCCGGACGCGCTCGTGGTCCAGGTGTTGATGGTGTTCACGGTGGTCTGGATGTCAGACACCGTGGACGAGATTGAAGCGACGCTGCTAGAGAGGTCGTTGACGCTCGTCTGTAGAGACGAGATCGCCGAACTGATGCTGTCGAGCTGAGTTGACAGCCCGTTGATGGATGTCTGGATGCCGCTGATCGAGTCGGAGATGCCGGTGAGGGTCGTGCTCATCCCGGTGAGCATGTCGGCGATCGGGTCGCCTTGAGGCGTCACCGTGAAGAAGGCCCACGCTGCCGGCGCGTAGTTGCCTGCGGAGCCGTACTCGTCGTTCCCGTCCAGGGATATCACGTGAGACCCTGGCGAGAAGCCCGCTCCGATGAAGGTGATGTTGAGCTGGCCGAGGTTGTTGGGAGTGATGAGCCCCTCAACATACGAGTTGTGGAGACCTGTGGTCTCTGTGGCTGCGGTGCAGACTTCGGTGTAGTAGTGGTGGAATGGGAACCCTAGGTGAGTCTCGACGGTGCAGACCACGCCAGATGTCGGAATGACGGTGGTCGACAGGTCGATGTGCTGGTTGTCGATGTCGGCCGAGTAGTAGATTCCGGGGATGAACCCTTCGCCCACTGCCTGGACCGGCTGGTCGTAAGTGCTGTTGAATGACCCTGGGATGACGACTAGGCTCGGCAACACGTCGAACTCGGTCGTTGCGATTCCGCACTCGTCAGTGACGTAGTAGGTGTGGTAAGCGGAGTCGGCGAACGTCGCCCCACGGAAGTCGCAGGTCGGGACCCCGTTGGTGCCGTTGAACGCGGACACCAGGTGGTCTCCACCGTACGTCTCGGGGATGACGAACGACTTCGTCACGTTGAACTGGCCGTTGGACCCTGTAGTGTCGTTCACCAAGTTGAACTGGGTGAGGTCACCATAGGAGGTCTCGTTCCAGTAAACGTAGACGCCGACGTTGGCGGGGAACCCGTACGCATACACCGTAGTGGTGGTGCTCGGGTTGCTCGCTGTTCCGCTGGATGGGGAGAGTATCAGAGTTGGCTCCATGTAGATCTCGAAGGTGTAGTTGACGTTGTTGGACGTCACCATCACGGTGTGGACCCCCTTCACGAGGTCGGTCGGCACGGTGATGTTGATCCCGAACCAGCCTGGGTAGGAAGCGGAACTCCCTGCCGTGGTGCTGGCCGGAGACAGTGTGACGAAGTCAGTGTCGGTCCCCGTGGACACGCGGAACGTTACGGTCCCGCCCCACGTCCACCAGTTCCCTGCAATCCACAGGGTTCCGGTCGCATAGACGTCGACCGGCTGGGGGAGTATCGGGGCGATTCCGCTGTCGTTGCCGTAGTAGTACGGAGACGCTAGGTTGGTGTCGTTGACCACCAGCTCGCCCACCTGGTCGAAGGAGACGACCTGGGTGAGGACCCTGGACTTCTCCAGATAGGTGGCGGCGGTGGCTGGGTAGAGGTTGGCCAGCTTCTGGTCGAGATTCGAGGAGTTGACGGCCTTGATCGTGATCAGGTCGTTCCTCGGTCCGCCAGTCGGGTTCACCGACTGTCTGGTGTCGACCATGTTGAAGGTGTAGTTGAAGTACCCGTTCGAGGTCGTGCTTACACCTGTCTCCCAGAATCCGGAGATGTTCTGGCTCGCGCCCGAAGGCCACGGGTAGAACAGGTAGGTGTAGTTCAGGTCGATCGTGGTGCTCGGGACGAATCCGCCGCCGAGTACGTGGACTGGCCTGTTAGCAGGGCCTGAGGGCGGGTTGGTCATGCCGGAGATCGGGCTCGTGGTGAGTCTGATCCCAGCGGCGATGTTGATGTACTGCGAGGCAGCAACGGAGCTACCGTCGTACACCTTGATGAAGCTGTATCCGGCTGCGATGTTGATCGGCAGCGGACCCTCGATGATTTCACAGTTGCTTGTGCTGCAGTCGCCGGAGCCGGTGCTGGCGGTCCCTATGTAGTAGGTACCGTTCTCCTCCGTGTATCCCTTGAGAGGCGTCGCGAGGGCCGTTACGAGGAACGGACCCGCGTATCTGATGTCTCCAGGGCACGGACCAGGGCCGGGGCACGACAGACCGTTCTTGCTGAGGTACAGATAGAACTGAGCCCCAGAGAAGGACACGAATGTCGTCCCGTCGTCTGTGACGAAGAGCGTCAGGTTACCGACGTGAGACGTGTCAGTCTCGGCGCCGATGTTGCCCGCCGTTCCGTTGGTGTATGTGGTCGAGACGTACGCGTTGGTGATTGAAGGAGCGTTGTTCGGACCGGTCTGCGTGACTACCCCGAGCTTCGGGGCCCCTGAAGCGATGCCGTAGACTACGCTCACAGGAAGCAGCGCGACCAGACCTGAGATTAGAAGCAGTATGAGAAGAGTGCTAGTGCTAAGCTTTCTTACGTTGGTTATACTCTTGCGAGTATTCATGTATTTTCGAAGCCGACTGACCCGAACCCCGTATATAAGAGGGAAGGACAAATCGTCCATCACTCCCCGCGAGAGGTCCTCAGGCGAGCTCGTTTCGGGGCTCCTGTTGCCTCAGAGCCTGCCAGGCTGGGCGGGCGAGCAGAAGAGCCTATTATCGTCCCTGCGCGCCTACGAACAGACCGATTCAGACTTGGGTGCGCAAGAGGAGTCGTTCTTTGGTCGCCAGGGGCAGCGAGATGGGATGGTCCCGCCCGTTAGCCGGGGGGAGGGGGGAGCGCCTTGTCGGCCTTGGCGAGGTAGGACTGCACGTTCGTCCGAGTAAGCTCATAGAGGTTGAACGCCCCCAGCAAGACGATTACCCCTCCCAGTGAGTACGCCCCGCCGCTCCGCCCGGACAAGACCAGCACGCCGAGAAGTATGAGGAACACAGCCACCACGACCCCGGGCCACCTTATCCAGTGCTCCCCCCTGGAGTAGCCGTATGCCACGACTATCAGAAGGACCCCCGCGGCCGCTATGATGTCCGCAGCCACCGCTCTCCCGGCGAATATGGCGACCGCTATCCCCAGGAAGAGCAGCACGGCCCCTCCAAGGATGTCGCAGATCATCGCTACCGTCAGGAGCGCGGGCCGGGCCG
>JASHUK010000124.1 GCA_030040055.1 Nitrososphaerales archaeon
TTCTTCCAGAAGAGCACCTCACGGTTGAAGTAGTCCGCTTCAACCGCCACGTTCGCGTTGCTCACGACCCACCCAAAGAGGCCAAGGAAGACGAACCCCCAGGCCGCGGCCTCGGCCACAACGCCCGTGTACGTCGTCACCACGTTGCCGAAGACGCTGTCGACGTATCCAGCGATCGTGAAGGAGACGAGCGACAGCGCGCCGACCGCGGTCCAGAGTGCCCGCGAACGGTAGGACCCGTCGACCAACGCCTTCCTCAGGTCCAGTGCCGAGTAAGCAATGAGACAGGCGACCGCCCCCATTCCTATCGAGAGGGCGTCCACTGCAATCGCGCTAAGTGACGTTGGGGGCCACCTCCATCATCCCTCTAACGAACGAGAACCGGAACCACCCGGGGAGCGGGGGCTGCCCCAGCATCTGCCTGACCCTGAGCAGCGGCGTCACAGTGAACCCCTGGTCGTACAGCTTCATCTCGATCACCCCGTCGAACAGCTGCTCCATCGAGGCGATCGCGGCCGGGGTGTGCATCTCCTCGTCCCCCGTCGCCAGAATGACCGCGTCGTGCTTCTTCACCTCCTGGAGGAGCTGCGTCCAGTATCCATACATCGCGTCCGACGGGTTCAGGACGAGCAGGGGGGAGAGCACGTCCGTCACCACCCTTATCCGCCTCCCTGCGTTCTGATGGATCGCCTCCTTGATCCCCAGGGAGATGGCGGTCGCGTCATGAAGGTCGCACTTCGTCGGAGACCCCGCGCTGGCTATCCAGTCTGGGACCCTATCGCCGGGGACCGCGAACCCCTTCATGTCTCTCAGCACGTCCGAGACGGTGCGGTGCGTGACGTAGAGGCAGTAGTCGCCTTGGGTGAGCCCGGAGTGGATGAACCAGTATCCCAGCGCCTGCTTGCCGAGGCCTGTCTGCCCCAGGACGAGAATGGAGGACTTCTCTGGATACCCGTCGTTCAGAATCTGGTCTAGGCTGTTTATCCCGGTAGAGACCATCCTACGACCGGCGTCGACGCTGGTCGTCTATTCAGCCTTTCGCTCGGCCCTGCGCCCCCGAGGCATGTGAGGAGGGACCGCTCAGAGGAAAGCCGGTAGGAAGGCGACAGTCCCAACCACCACCTGCAGTGCTATCGTTCTTCTCAGCGGGAGGCCGCTGCGTCTCACGGTCAGGAGGGCGAGCAGGTTTGCGAAGGAGGCGACCGGGGTCAGGTTGCCCGCAAGGCCCGCCTCCACTGCAAGCAAGGGGGCCACCGACCGGGAGACTGCGGCCGTTCCCAGCACCAGCTGCATCGCGGGGACGTTGCTGATGAGGCTCGAAGTCAGCCCTACGAAGACCGCCGAATACGGCTGAGCGCCAGCGACCGCAGTGTCGTGGGTTCAAAATTCATGCCCTATGCTCGACCCCCTCCGGGGAGAAGCATAGGCTCGCCGGCAGCGGTCGGGCATGGAGCCGCGCCTCTCATGGTCGCCGCGAGGAGGCGCCATCACCTTATTAGACGTAGATTCAAGCGTCGGAGGATTCGAGCCGTTGACCTACTTCTATCTGTCGTGGATAATCACCAACTTCCTGCTGATATGGATAGCCTACGGGGTCATCAGGGCGGTCGTCAAGGTCTACGGGCTCGTGAAGCTCTCGAAGAAGAGCGGCCTCAAGGTCGGCAAGTTCATCACCGGCAGAGGAGGGATAGGGCTGGCCGTCGGAGCCGTCAGCCTCGTGGCGACCGCCTTCGCGCTTCTGCTCCCCTGGTACTCCGTGGTCGGGACCAACTTAAGCGGAACAAAGTTCCAGCTGATGTCCATCAACGGGACCAAAGGGTTCGCACTGAACCTGCCGTCAAGCGGGTCAGGAAACCCGACGCCGATTGTATCGGTTGCGGCACCCTTCGCGATAATCTTCGCCGTGGGCATACCTCTCCTCGTGCTTGACATCCTGGCGGTCACCCGTGGGAACAAGCTCGGCCGGAAGTTCACTGACGGCGCGATCTTCCTAATCCTGGCCTTCGTGCTCATGTTCTCCTTCGTGTCTCTGCTTCCTTACGTCATACCGGTGCTCTCTGCACTGCTAGAGGGTGCCGCCCTCTCGTCGCAGAACGGGTCGCTGCTCGGCACCATCGCGTCGAGCGCCTTCTCCGGCTCCACGACCTCCCAAGGCTACACGATCACCTGGGGGTTCGAGCTCGGCGCGTACCTGTTCCTGGCTGCGGCAATCCTCAGGATTGTCGCCGCGGGGATCATGAACTCGGTCCCAGACCTGCTGGCCCCCGCCCCCTCGGAGCTGGCCGCCGCGGCCGAGCCTACGCGCCGCCTCGCCGCCATTATGTTCACCGACATCGTCGGCTACACGGCCCTGACGCAGAGCAACGAGTCGCTCGCCATGAAGCAGCTTGAGGTCCACAGGAAGTTGATGCGCCCCATATTCCCCAAGCACTCCGGGAGGGAGGTGAAGACGATTGGAGACGCGTTCCTCATCGAGTTCCCGAGCGCCTTGGACGCGACCGAGTGCGCGGTGGAGATGCAGAAGGCCCTCTACGACTACAACCAGACGGCCAAGAACAGGATGCAGGTGAAGATGGGAATCCACGTCGGCGACGTCATCCACAAGGACAAGGACGTCTACGGCGACGCGGTAAACATCGCCTCGAGGATTGAGCCGCTCGCGACCGGCGGAGGCATAGTCATCTCAGAGCAGGTCTACGACCAGGTCCACAACAAGGTCTCCTACGAGCTCGTCAAGCTGCAGCCCAAGGAGCTGAAGAACGTCTCCTTCCAGATAGACACCTACAAGGTGGTGCTTCCGTGGGAGAGCCAGCCTCAGCAGCCGGGTTCCCCCGCCCCAGGGAGTGACGACCCCTCCAAGGGCGCTCCGCCGGCCTAGACCACCGTTACCTTGTCCTTCTCCGGACCGGCCCGACGCCGGGACGCTCCAGCACGAAAGCATAGACTATGTCGTCGTCCCCGACCTCGGTCGCCGTCATCTGGTTGACCTTCCAGCCTTCCGCCCCGTAGCGTGACAGCATCTCGGCGACATCGGCCCAGTTGAAGTACTTCGCGTCTCCCGGAACGGGCCCGAACCCTCTCAGACGTGTCGTGATGAACTTGTACTCCGTCTGAACAGGCACGCCCACTGCCGGACGATTCGGCTATTTATCGGAATCGACGGTCGGAGTTAATCCGCGTGGCTTCGCCGGCCCTCGTGGCTCCGCCCGTCCACTCGGCTCTCCTGGGCAAGCAGCGCCTTCTTGCGGTGGATCCCCATGCCGTATCCCCCCAGGCTCCCGTCCTTTCTGATGACGCGGTGGCAGGGGATGATCAGAGGGACCGGGTTAGAGCCGCAGGCGTTCGCGACGGCCCTCACGGCACTGGGCTCCCCTATCGCGGCCGCGACGT
>JASHUK010000125.1 GCA_030040055.1 Nitrososphaerales archaeon
TGAGGAGGAGGTCCTTGGACACGGCGACCAGGCCGGCACCCTGCGCCCGCTCCAGCGCCGCCGCGTTGAGCCCTGTGAGCGACCTTCCCGGCCCGCCGTCCTGCCTGTCTGCTACGGCCCCGACCACGGCCAGGTAGGAGAGGTCGACGTTGGTCTGATCGATCGCCTCCGCGAAGAAGTACGCCATCGACGAGGAGCAGGCCTCCGTCCCCCCGTCATACCCGAACGCCCACGCGTTGACAACCGACGGGTGCTGCCTGTCGTCCTCGGCAATCTGGTGGTGGTCGATAGCCAGGAACCGTCCCCCGAGAGCGGAGTCCAGCTCCTTGATCATGGTGGACGCGAGGTCGGTGAATATGTAGAAGTCGTAGTTCTGCTCGGCGAGGCGCGCAAGGGCCGCCGGGTCGAGCTCGGGGATGCACCTCAGCGCAACGTTCGCGCCCTTGCGCTTCAAGGCGGCGAAGACGAGCGAGCCGCTGATCAGGCCGTCCGCGTCGATGTGGGTGACGACCAGGACCCGCTTCCTGTCGACCACAAGCTTCACGATGCCCCCACGGACGGAGTCGTATCTCTGGGCCAGTGACTCGAGGCCGGCCAACGCGCGGAGAGGCCTCCGCCTAGGCGAGTTGGGCGACCACGGCGGCGTACTTGAAGGTCTTCGGGATCACACCGGAGGCCTTGTAGTATTTCGACAGCCTGTAGATCTTCGCCTCGACCAGCTCGAGGGAGTGGACGTTCTTGCGGTCGCTCTTGTGCGTCTGGAGGTGCTTCTGCACCCTCTGCGCCCTGTTGACCAGGTCCTGCAGGTCCTGGGGCAGCTTCGGGGCCGCCTTCCCTTCCGCCAGGACTTCGGTCACGGACTTGCCCAGGATGGGCTTCGTGAGCGGGACCCCGTAGTCGTCCCTGAGGGTCACCCCTATCCGGCTCGGCGTGAGCCCGTCCTTCGCCAGCTTGAGTATCGTCCCCTCGACGCTCTTGGGCCCGACGGTCACCCACGAGGGTGCGCTCTTCACGGTAGGTCTCGTCTGATGGGACTTCCCGTGTCTGTGAGAGTGTATGCGCGCCAAACTTCTGCCCTTTTCTGCCGCTCCCTCGTGCGTAGGCACATAAACCTTGTCAGTGACGTGCTGACAGATACCACTCGCCGAACGCCGCCACGGCCTTGCCTCTGTGCGAGATTGAGCACTTCTCATCCAGGGTCATCTCGCCGAGCGTCCTCGAGTCTCCGGAGGGGACGAATATCGGGTCGTAGCCGAAGCCGTTGGCGCCCCGTTGGGCCGTCGCGATGGTCCCTGCCAGCCTGCCCGTGAAGACCTTCGCCCTTCCGGGACCGTCGCAGTAGGCAACCGCGCTGACGAACTCGGCCTGTCTCCCGGCCTGCGGGACCAGCTTCAGGACCAGCTCGAGCCCCAGGGTCCGGTAGACGTAGGCTGCGTAGGTTCCCGGGAAGCCTCCCAGCGACTTCACGAAGAGCGCGGTGTCCTCGACGATCACCGGCCTCTCTGCCCGGGCGAAGGTGCGCTCCGCGGCGATGGCGGCTATCTCCGACGGGTTGTCGGACTGCACCTCCTCCCCCTTGGAGGGAAGCCTGGAGAGCGTCACGCCTATGCGTCCGAGGACAAGGGCGGCCTCGGAGAATTTGTGCTCGTTGGAGGTGGCGAAGGAGACCTCAGACGACCCTGGCATACCTCCCCCGCCTTTCTATGTTGGCCAGCTGTCCCAGGACCCTCTTCGTCGCCTCGCCCCCCCTGACGCCCCTGTAGCCTTCCACCAAGGCATCGACCGCGCCGCGGGATATGTTCGAATGCGCCCCCGCTATCGTCTCCTTGATCAGTCTGAGGTCGACAGCGTGGTCCTCCACCTTCTCTGACCTGGTGGCCAGGCCGAAGTCGATGAGTGCCATCCCGCCGGGAGAGAGGATCACGTTGGCCGTGGTCAGGTCGCCGTGGACGATCCCACCGGCGTGAAGCGTCGCCACGTTTCCGCCCAGCGCCGAGAAGAGGCCACGGTAGTCTGCACCTTCGGCGGTCGCCGCGTCCTCGAGCCGCGGCCCGGTGAGGAACTCCATTGTTATCGTAGCGCCTACGGGGTCGACGTCGTACACGAACGGGGCTTTGACCCCAGCCGCCTTCGACAGGTGCAGCATCTGCGCTTCGTGGACCGTCCTCTGCCGCCTGATGGCGGAGTCGAGGGCGGCAATCCTGTATTTCATCGGCTTCCTGACCTTGCGGACCGCGTCTAGCCCATGCCACTTTCCCTTGAAGAGGTCTGCCTCCGCACCCCTGTAGATGAGCCCCGTCCCCGACCGCCTCAGTTCCTCCAAGGGACGTCAACCGTGTCGAGCCTCCAGGACTGCCGGACAGAAGACTCCTCGATGGGGATCCTGACCCCCGAGCGGAAAGCGAGCAGCCCCGTCCAGGCGATCTGGGCCCCGCAGTCTCCGCTGTACTGCACAGGCACTCCCTTGGCCGAGGCTCCGTGCCTGACGGCCATGTCATCCATCATCTGGGAGAGCCTCCGGTTCGCCGCCACCCCGCCCACAACCATGACCTCCTTCTTGCCTGTGAATGCCAGGGCCCTCTCGGTGACCTCCACAAGCATCGCGAACGCCGTCTCCTGTATAGAGAAGGCGACGTCCTCGAAGGAAGCCCCCTGGTCGCAGAGCGTCTTCGCCGCCGTGAGCAGCCCGGAGAAGGAGACGTCGTTCCCCTTCACGGAATACGGGAGGGGGAGGTAGTTGGAGGACTTGGCCGCTGCCTGCTCAACCGCCCTCCCGCAGGGGGACGCAAGCCCGGAGTGCCGCCCGAACTGGTCGAGCAGCTGCCCGACGGTCAGGTCGAGCGACTCGCCAATCACCCTCCACCTCCCCAGCGAGCAGACCACTACCATGCTGTGCCCCCCCGAAACAAGGAGGACTACGGGGTCCTCGGTCCCGGTGAGGAGGCACCCCAGCTCGATGTGCCCCACAGCGTGGTTGACCGGCACGAGCGGCTTCCCCAGCGACCCCGCCAGGGTCCTCGAAACGACGGCGCCGACCCTTAGGCACGGGCCCAGCCCGGGGCCCATTGAATAGCAGACCGCGTCCAACTGATCCGGACGGATCCCTGACTCGGACATCGCCGCCTCGATCACATGTGTCGCCTCCCGTGCGTGGTGCTTCGATGCCTCGATGGGGTGGATCCCGCTGCCTGCCGGAGCTGCATAGACGCTCTTGACGTTCGAGAGTATCTCGCCCTTCGAGGACACAACAGACGCTGAGAAGGTGTGGGCCGTGCTCTCGACCCCCAGGACGTGGCGGGGCAAGGCGGGGTTACACCTTGCGGGTCTGCCTGTAGAGATCGCCGAGGAGGTTGATGTATGGCTTGACCTCGACGAGGAAGTCGTCGAACCTCCCCTTCTCGAGGGTCACCTGGTGCTTCCCCCCCTCCACGACTATCTTGGCGGCCAGCACGATCCCGCCGCTCCTCTCCGGGTTGGACTTCAGCTTCGGGAAGTGTATCAGGGCCCCGAAGCCTATCTTGCGCTTCCCCTTCGTGAATACGACGTTGTAGTACATGCTGAGCGTCTTCGTGAACTGCTCCAGCTGCTTCTTCCTGCTCTCGCTCCTCTTCACGCTGTCGAAGTCGGCGTTGGCCAGCGTGTCAATCATCTCCTTGAGGATCTTCATCTCCCCGACCTTGATGGTGTAACCCGCGTACTCGATCGGCATCCTGTAGACGCTCTGCATGACCGAGTCCCAGTCGTCGAGGACCACGAAGGTCTCGGTGTCGAGGTTCATCTCCCGCTTCAGCTCGTCGGAGAGTATGTCCTCGACCGTCAGCTTCTTGGTCACGGTCGCCTCGGTGAAAGCGCATATAGTTATCGGTTGCGGACGAGGACTCCATGAAAGGACCCGTCCAGTCAGTGGAAGTGTCCCTGATCATCCACGCGACCGAGGACAAGGCGAGGGTGACTGGAGCCGTGGCCGCAGCGCTCGGCGTTTCCGTCCCCCTCGAGGAGTCGGAGATGGAA
>JASHUK010000126.1 GCA_030040055.1 Nitrososphaerales archaeon
CCCTGCTCCTCGGTCATGGCTGCCGCCAGCGTCCTGGAGGCGACGTCGGACGACGACGCGACTATGACAGTAGCCGGCTCTCCCTGCGGGAGCATCGGCGAGACCCCTTCCGGGCTCGTATTAACGGCATCAACACATATAAGCGGGCGAGCGCGCTGAGGCGACCGAATCCAGCTTGGGGTTCTCCGACTTCATCAGGAACACGAAGGCGATTTTCAGGCTCTCTCACAAGAGCGACAGGCAGGAGTTCACCCTCTATCTCAAGCTCGTACTTCTCGGGATGGGAGTCGTCGGCGTGATCGGCTTCTTCATCAAGCTGCTCGGGAACATCTTCTTCGGCTGAAACGCGCCAAACAGCTATAAGAACGGCCGGGGCGGCCTGACTTCGACGTGTCGGTTTTGAGCGACCAGCAGGCAACCAGCTACATCTTTCCGGTGAAGACGACCGGAGGACAGGAGAAGACCGTGGCGACCTTCGTGTCCAACAGGGCGCTGCAGAAGAAGAAGCCCATCTACTCCGTGCTGGCCCTGGACACCTGGAAGGGCTACGTACTCTTCGAAGCTCCCAACTCCCAGGTGGTCGACGAGAGCATCCAGGGGTTCAAGCACGTCAGGAGCAAGATCCCCGGCATGATGCAGTACCAGGACATAGAGAAGTTCCTCGTCACGAAGTCCATGGTGGCGGAGCTGAACGAAGGGGACACGGTGGAGATAGTCGCGGGCCCGTTCAAGACGATGCGGGCCAAGATATCCCGGGTCGAGCAGGCGAAGCAGGAGATAACGGTGATCCTGATTGACACAGCGTTCGCCATGCCCATCACGATAGACGGGAGTTATGTCAAAATCGTAGAACGTGCGAAACCGGAGTCTAAGTAGGCTGTCTACGCCTGTTTGATACCTAGGATATTCCTGGCCTGGATTACAGACGTCCGTAGCCTATCCCTATGCATTGCCAACTCCTCCTTGAACGCACTCACTTCCCGCTTCTTGTTCTCAGTCCGGATGAAGGGTTCGATATTCCTTATCACAGTCGCAATGTGCTCAACTCGACTCACCATGACGTAGTAGACACCGGTGTGCTTGTCGAGCCTCAATGAAGATACAACCCCTTCCCTTTTCAGGAAGGCCCGTATCTCCTGAATTACCGGCTTTTCCTTTTGCGCGACCGAAAGGTATCGGGCGAAACGCCCAGTGTGTATCGTTCCCTCAGTGTCAACCCACGAAGCAATCTCCTTCCAAGTCCACCCCTCAATCTCCATTTGACTGCCTGACAGCCAGTCATCTGACTTGAGTAGCCTCTCAATCCGGTCAATGACAACGGTGCAGGATTTTCCGACCTCCAGATGACGCCTTAAGTGCTTGGGAATGTAGAAGGGGATGTCTTGTCTCGCGGCCAGACTTCGTAGAGTCTTTTGGAAGCTGCCGACTCCTTCAATCCTGCCTCCAACTCTATAGAATTCGCCCTCCTTGATGTCAAGTCCAGTCCTTTGTCTGAACGATGAGCGCTTGACTCGAAAGTAGAGACGGCAGTCCCTTCCCGACTGGAGACGAATGGTCGGGCTGAAGGCAGCTGCCAAGTGAATGACCCGCTCAGCTCTGAGGTGCTTCTCCGGTGTCTGGTGCGTCTCCACGTCGTTGGCGGCATCTATCTCTGTCTGATCTTGCTTGGCGAAGTGGCTTAGTCTGTACATCAGGGACCGATACTGGAGGCCCACGGCGCTCCTTGCAAACTCCAGTTGTTTCGTGTTCAGGCGGACCTGTTCGAATAGCCTGATACGAAGGTTGTACACCTCTCCAAGAACCACCTTGTCCCTATGCTCAAGAGGGGTGACCATTCGGAAGTGTGTTTTGACAATCCTATGAATGTCGAAGTCGAAGGCTCCTTCCACGTCTCCGACAATGTGATAGAGGGCCCCTTCTGAGAGTTTGACACCTACATCCTCTTGAATTGCGGTCTTGAAGACGTTGAAGACTGGATAATATTGTCCTCCTTTGCCGTTTCTGGTCGCCCTTGCAGGAATAATCGCGATGAAGTTTGGCTCAGGTGAAGTCATCGGAGCGAAGAGCGGCTGGACTTCCTTTAAGCCGATGGGAACCGATGCACAAATACGAAGAGGGGCTCGTGTGAAACAGTGCGCCCATCTGGGTTCGCCGAAGCCTTTTATCTGATAATCATGGCGGGGGACAAACTAGGTGGAAGATGATGGGTGAAAAGAAAGTAATCAACGCGCTGGTAACCGGCGGCGAGGCGAGCGCCGGGCCCCCCCTCGGCCCAGCCCTTGGCCCGCTCGGGGTGAACGTCCTCGGGATTGTCAACGAGATCAACAAGCAGACCGGCGACTTCAAGGGGATGCGAGTCCCAGTCAAGGTCGAGGTCGACCAGGAGACAAAGCAGTTCACCATCTCGGTGGGGACGCCGACGACCTCGGCGCTGATCGCGAAGGAGTCCGGGATACCGAAGGGGTCGGCGAAGCCCAACCTCGACTTCGTCGGCGACCTGTCCTTCGACAAGGTGGTCAGCATAGCGAAGAGCAAGATTGCGGGGTCCTACGCCGCCACCGTGAAGTCCGCGGCCAAGGAAGTCGTGGGGAGCTGCGTCAGCATGGGGGTCAAGGTCGAGGGGAAGGACGCGAGGGAGTTCATGGGCGAGATCGAGTCCGGAAAGTGGGACTCGAAGCTCCAATAGCGGTTACGGCTTTCTTACTTCGGCGTAGATGTGAGCCCTCCTCCTCCCTCTGCCGCCTAGGACCTCCTCTCGCATGCTGGTAACCCTGAAACCGGAGAGGAACGACCTCAGCTCCGATTCCGAGAAGAAGTGATGGACTATCCCCTTCTCCTCCCCCTCCGTGAAGACGAACGTCCTCTCCTCCAGCCGCTTCCCACTCCCGAAGCGGTAGTCCTTGTCGGAGATCACCTCGAAGAGCCCCATCCCTCCTCTCTTGGTCACCCTGCGCACCTCCCCAAGCGCGCTCTTGACGTCCCGGGCCAGCCCGTGGTGCAGGACGTTCGTGCTGACGACGGCGTCGAAGTAGCCGGACACGAACGGCAGGTCCCTCATCTCGTGCAGCACCAGCAGGGCGTTGTCCAGACCCCGTTCCTCGACCAGGCCTGCGAGGCGGCCCAGCGCCGTCCCGGAGACGTCGAGAGCCACCACTTGGAAGCCCATCCCGGCGAGGAGGACGGTGTGCCTCCCTCCTCCGGCCCCCAGGTCCAGGACCCTTTTCGCTCTCGCCCGCCTCAGGCGCTCCGCGAAGGCTACGACAGCCGGAAGCGGTTCGGCCGCTGACTGCCATCTGCCGCTCTTCCAGGCCTTCTCCCACGGGTGCGCCTGCCGCACGCCTGGCGTGCCTCGCAACCTGTTGCTAAGCGTTCCCTGAAGGCGACGGGAAAAGCGGCATAACGCTTTTATCGGCTCCGCCGAGGCTCGAAAAGAATCCGTGAAAGGTAATGCTTTCGAACCAGCAGCTAGCCGAGCTCGTAAAGAAGGGGAAGGACCAGTCTGAAGAGAGGAAGTTTCCCCAGTCCGTCGACGTCGTGCTGCGCCTGAAGGATCTGGACCCCAAGAAGACCGACCTGAACATCAACGAGACGGTCTTCCTCCCGCATCCTACCCCTAAGCAGGCCAGGGTCTGCTTCATCGGGACGGGGGACCTGGCGGTGAGGGCGAAGGCGGCGAAGGCCGACCTGGTGATGGATCCCTCGCAGCTGGAGAACTACGGCGGCAGCAAGAAGGACGCCAAGAAGCTCGCCCGGTCCTACGACTTCTTCCTGGCTGACACGGCGCTGATGCCGAGAATCGGCAAGGTCTTGGGCCAGTCGCTCGGCCCGAAGGGGAAGATACCTACCCCGGTCCCGCCCAACGCCCCGGTCGAGGCGATGATCCAGAGGATGCGCACGGCGGTCAGGGTCAGGAGCAGGGGGTCTCTGGGGGTCATGGCCAAGGTCGGGGACGCCTCGCTCACCGAGGCGCACCTGGCAGAGAACATCCAGGCCGTGGTGCAGGCCGTCACCAAGAAGCTCCCCAACGGCGATAGGAACGTCCGCACGATCATGGTCAAGACGACCATGGGCAAGCCGGCAAAGCAGGCGGTGGACTAGACGAGCCAGACCGTCCAGGTGCACAGGCCGAACCCGAAGAAGGTCGAGACGGTCGAGCGCGTCTCGTCCCTGGCGCACAAGTATCCGGTCCTGGCTGTGACCGCGCTCTCCAAGGTCAGGGCCAGCCAGCTGATGGCTGTGAGGAAGGCGTTGAGGGGGCACGCCGAGGTCCTGGTGGTCAAGAACAAGCTGGCAGTGATCGGGCTGAAGCAGGCCGGGATCAAGAACGCCGACCAGCTCCTCTCGCACCTGAAGGGTCAGAATGCCCTCATATTCTCGTCGTACGACCCGTTCAAGCTCTTCCTGACGCTGGACAAGAACAAGGTCTTCCTCCCTGCGAGGGCGGGGGACACGGCGCCGGACGACATTATGGTTCCTGCCGGAAACACGGGGCTACCCGCGGGCCCGGTCCTTAGCGAGTTCAGGGAGGCCGGAATTCCCACCAAGATCGAGTCGGGAAGCGTGTGGGTCAACAAGGACTCCGTGGCCGCGAAGAAGGGCTCGACCATCTCCCCGAAGCTCGCCAGCCTCCTCTCGAAGCTGAACATCAAGCCCATCAGGGCCGGGATGGCGATCGCGTTGGCCTACGAAAGCGGGCTGATCTACTCGGGGGACGTGGTCGCGATCGACCTCGAGAAGTACAGGCAGAGCCTCATGGAGGCGTATTCGTCTTCGCATGGGCTAGCCGTGGTGATAGGCTACGTGACGAAGGAGACCGCCCCAGACATCATCGGCAAGGCCTACAGAGAAGCTGTCGCAATCGGCGTGGAGGCGGGGTTCATCACCCCTGAGACGGCGCCCAGGATCCTCGCGAGAGCGGAGGCCGAGGCGGCGGCGCTGGAAGCAAAAGCGAAAGAAAAAGGACTCCAGTAGGTCGCAAAGTCTACCAAGCACGGCGCCCAAATGTCAGGTAGAAAACAGCACACACCGTAGTGTATAGCCTGAGACCCTAAAGCGGACAGGTCGGTCAGAGGTCTAACCGAAGAGCGAGGCAAGCCCCTGAAGGGCCTCTTCCTCTTTCTTCTCCTCTTCCTTCGGCTTCTCTTCTGCCTTCGCCGCCGCTGCGCCTGCGGGGGCTGCAGCTGCAGCCGGGGCTACGGCCATTGCGGCCGCGTTCTTGAGAGCATCTTCGATGTTCACTTCGCTGAGCGCCGACGCCAGCGCCTTGATCCTGACCTGGTCAGGCTCCACACCGGT
>JASHUK010000127.1 GCA_030040055.1 Nitrososphaerales archaeon
CCTTGGAACGCGTCGAACCGGTCGCCGTCAACCATCAGCTGAATGTCCCCAGTCTTAACGAACTCGGTCTCGTGCCCCCTGTACCGTCCCGCCTTGATTATCTTGCGGGTGGTCCAGTATTCCACGTTCCTCGAGACGACGCCTATGCGCAACGGGGTTGCCTCCGCGGAGCGGGGCAGTATATTTCCATTAGCGCCCGCTTCGTCCTCGGTGGCTCAGGTCGCTGTCTCCGAGTACGGGGTCACCAGCAGGTAGGACCTGCAGGTGGAGGTGACCACGACATACTCGGCTACGTACCCCGCAGCCGGGTCCGTGTGGGACGACGTCAGCGGGGAGTAGGCATCGCCGCAGATCGCCTCGGTCAGGGTCTCCTGCCCCCCGTGGGGGAAGCTTATCCTGATCTTCACGAACTGCCCTATCAGTGTCGAGTTCCCTCCTGTGTATCCGGGGCACCCTTCCGTGGACGACGGGCAGACTGTCTGGAATTCGACCCCCATGAAGGTCACAGACGCGTTAAGGAAGTGGCTGTACCCCTGCCGGGGGATGCTGAGGTCGTTGGTCACCTCGATGGCGTAGTAGACGGCCCCGGTCACCTCCATGTAGAACGGCTTGTCCCCGGGGGGCTGAGGGACCTCGGTGGTGACGGTCCCCACCCTTCCGGATATCCCCAAAGTATAGACAAGGACGCTCCCTACGACCAGGGCAGCCACCGCCACCGCGAGGACCGCGACGACCCGCCTTTGCAAAGCTGGCTACCCGACCCTGCCTGGGCCTAATAACGCTGCGGTCTGACCGCCAGCCCGGCGCCGCGGGGCCCGGGGGGTTTCAGTCGAGCGTCAGGAAGAAGAAGGCGGTCTGGAAGACCAGTCCGTTACCGACCGTCACCGCAATGGTGTACCTGCCGGGCTGGAGCGACGGGAGGGCGGTGACCACGGCAGACACGTCGGCGGTGCCGTTCCCGGGAGGGACAACCGTCTCAGACGTCCGGACCGAGACCGCCTTGAGGGTTCCGTTGAACTGCTCCGAATCCGTGACGTTCACCTGGAGGCCCCCGGACCACGACCCCGTGACCTCCATACGGAATGTCGCTGTCCCGTTCGCAGCGACCGTGGCGGAGTCCGCCCCGACCTTGTCCACCGCGAAGCCGGGGCTCGCGCTCTGGTTCAGGAACCCGACGTAGTTCGCAGTTGCCGAGGTGAACCACAGCCCGGCCGGGGCGACCGCTATCGTAAGGTCGTTCTGGATACCCACAGCCTGGGTGACAGGGGGGTCAGCCTCGCTGTACTCGGTCATCACCCCGAGGGACGGGTCGAGGCGCGCGATCTTGTTCGCGTAGTGCTCATTGAACCACACGTACTGGCTCCCCGCCTGTATGAAGTAGGGGAGCGTAGTCGGATAGAAGGGGACGGCGGACGTCGGCCAGGTCGTCCAGGCCCCGGAAGTCGAGTTGTAGCTCACCACGCTGGAGGGCCCGTGCTGGGCTATCCAGACCGTGTCCCCGGACACGGAGAGGCTGTCGGGATAGATGAGGCTCGGCCCCACCTTGACCGCTGCGAGGGGACCCCCGCCCTCGGGGAGGTCGAACCTGTACAGGTTCCCGGCCCCCGTCCCGCTCACCGGGTCAAGCGCGACGAAGTAGCCGGAGGTGGAGTTGGTGAACTGCATCTGAAGAGGCTCCTCTCCGCACAGGCGGTCGAACGAGTAGAGCGTTACGGACAGGTCTGTCTGGACGGTCCCCACCTTGGCGGGGGTGGAAGCCAGCGTGAACCAGAGCGCCCCGCCGGGGGAGACGGTCAGAGTGTAGGGGAACTCGGCGATCCCGGTCAGGTTCACGACCCTCAGCGAGCCGTCGGAAGGGTTCAGGCCGACCAGGAGGTTCTGGTTGACCACCCCGGCCCAGACGTCCCCTTCCCAGACGGCCGCCCCCCAGCTGACGATGCCGTCCGTGTTCGCGCTCTTCTCGAAGCCCGGGATGTTCGACAGCGAGTACTGCACGAGGGTCCCGTTCGCGAACAGGTGCGCGAGGCCGTACTCCTCGCCGAACCAGACGGAGCCGTCAGGGGCCGTCGCCGCGGCGTTCGGCCAACTCGTCGGTATGGGGAGGGCATACTCGGAGACCGCGCCGAAGCTCGTCACGTTCACCCGGCTCGTGCTCGCGGGGGCCGTAGTGACGTACGTCTCAGGCTGGTACGTCTCCGCCTTCGTCCCTCCGAGGACGGAGCAGGCCCCCGTGCTCGTCTGCGTGGGCTTGGCCTTCGCCCCCAAGGAGAGGGCACCGTACGCGAGCCCCACGACTATCAGGACCGCTACCGCCGCCACCATGGCGGCCCTCCTTGCCTCCGTGGCGCCACACCCCTTCCGCTAGGAGTACGCCTCGAACTCCTTGCCGAGCGAGCCGAGCGCGATCTTCTGCTCCAGGATCTCGTTCGCCCCCTCGTAGATCATCGTCACCCGCGTGTCCGCCAGGTGCCTGGCGGGCCTGTTCTCATACGAGTACCCGTTCGCCCCGAAGACCTGCACAGCCCTGTTGGCGGCGTCGAAGGACGCGTTGGCGGCGAAGTACTTCGCCTTCGTGATGGCCTGGTCGGCCGCGTCCCTGAGCCCGACGTCCGACGGGTTCTCTTCGAACTTCTGCTTCATGAAGGCGGCCTTCAGCAGAAGGAGCTTCGCTGCCTCAAGATTGGTCGAGATGAGCCCGATGTGCCTCTGCACCAGCTGGTGCTTCCCTATCAGCTTGCCGTGCTGGACCCTCAGCTTCGCGTACCTGACCGCCTCGTCCAGGCAGTCCTGCATGACGCCGACGCATCCTGCGGCGACGCTGAGCCTCCCGCTCATCAGCCCGTAGAGAGCGACCGACATGCCCTTCCCCCTCGGCCCGAGCATGTCTTCCTTGGAGGCTTCCGCCCCGTCGAGGTAGATGGTCGAGGTGTCGGACGTCGGGATGCCGAGCTTGTGCTTGATCAGCTCGGCCCTGAAGCCCTCTTGGCGCGCGTCCACGATGAAGGCGCACATCCCCTCGCGCTTCCCCTTGGGGTATGCGAAGATCAGGACGTTGTCCGCCGTCGACCCGAGCGAGATCCACATCTTCTGCCCCGTGATGAGGAACTTCCCGCCCTTCTCTTCGAAGTACGTCTTGAGCGAGGCCGGGTCGCTTCCCGCGCTGGGCTCGGTCAGCCCGAACGCCAGGATGCT